>CAOMHR010000161.1 GCA_948482865.1 Christensenellaceae bacterium | reverse complement strand
GGGGTAGTCCGTTTAACCGATAAAATTTATAAGCAGTTCGGATTCAAATATAAAATAGAACTTTCTACCCGCCCTGAAAACAGTATGGGCAGCGAAGAAGACTGGGATATTGCAACTGCGGCGCTGAAAGCGGCTTTGGACGAACTTGGTTTAGAGTACGAACTTAACGAAGGCGACGGCGCGTTTTACGGTCCCAAAATCGATTTCCACCTTGAAGACAGCATAGGCAGAACGTGGCAGTGCGGAACTATTCAGCTCGACTTCCAGATGCCCCAGAGATTTGAACTCGAATATATCGGCGAAGACGGTTTGAAACACCGCCCCATAATGATTCACCGCGCAATTTACGGTTCGATCGAAAGATTTATAGGTATTTTAATCGAACATTACGCAGGTAAATTCCCCGTTTGGCTCGCGCCCAGACAAGTGCAGATTTTACCCATAACCGACAGAACTTTGGATTATGCCGAAGAAGTTGCCAAAACTTTGCGTGAAAACGGTATCCGTTGCGACGTCGATAAACGCAATGAAAAAATCGGCTACAAAATACGCGAAGCAAAAATGGAAAAAGTTCCTTACGTTTTGGTCGTGGGCGATAAAGAAGCGGAAGACGGAACCGTAAACGTTAACAAGCGCGGCACGGAAGAAAAGCAGACCGTTGCGCTTAAAGACTTTGTAAAAACAATCATGGAAGAGAACGACAAAAAGATTATTTTTTAAAATGTCGCGTTAAATGGTTGACAAAATAATGACCGTAGGTTATTATATTTATGTTAAGCAAAGGCAAACCCTTTCGCCTTACAGGATACTTTAAGGCAAATAATGTTGATTTAAGCGTTTACGCTTTTTATGTTTGCATTATATCGGGTTGCTTTGCGACCCGATTTTTTTCGGTCAAAAATATTGTGAGGTATAAAATCATAAAGGACTTATATTCGGTCAACGAAGCTATCCGCGATAAAGAAGTAAGGTTAATCGGCAGCGACGGAGAAATGGTGGGCGTTATGTCAGGGCGTGAAGCTCAGCGCCGTGCCGACGACGAAGGGCTTGATTTAGTAAAAATTTCACCCAACGCCGTGCCGCCCGTGTGCAAAATTATGGACTATTCCAAATTCAAGTACGAGCAGTCTAAAAAGGAAAAGGAAAATCGCAGAAACCAGACCGTTATCGAAGTTAAGGAAATCCGCCTTTCTATGACGATAGACGTCGGCGATATCGCGGTCAGGACCAAACAATGTCTCAAATTTTTGGAAGCCGGCAACAAAGTCAAAGTTTCCATAAGAATGAAGGGTCGTGAAAACGCCCGTGCCTATCAGGGCGTAAAAGTTATGGAAGACTTTTTTGAAGGGCTTGAAGGCAAAGCGGTACAGGACAAAAAACCCGCTACCGAAGGCAGAAACATCATAATGTTTCTCTCGCCCGCAAAATCTTAATTTAAAACTGTAAATTATTTTCATTGGAGGATAAATATATGCCTAAGCAGAAGTCGCACAGCGGCAGTAAAAAGCGTTTTTGGCTTACCGCAACCGGTAAGGTTAAAAGACCCCACGGCGGCAAAAACCACAAAGCAGAAACAAAGAACAGAAAGAGAAAGAGAAATTTGCGTCAGAATACGCTTGTTTCATCTACACAGGAATCCAACGTAAAAGCTATGATTCCTTATAAAGGTTAATAGGAGGCCTACACAATGCGTATTAAAAGAAGTGTTAACGCTTTAAAAAAGCGTAGAAAAATTTTCCGCCTTGCAAAAGGCTATTTCGGCAACAAATCGAAGTCTTACAGAATCGCCCGTCAGGCGGTTATGAAGTCTTTAAACTATGCATATATCGGAAGAAAGCTCAGAAAGCGCGATATGCGCAGCCTTTGGATTGCACGTATAAATGCGGCGGCAAGGCTCAACGGACTTTCATATTCCAAATTTATGCACGGTCTTAAAAATGCCGGTGTAAACCTTAACAGAAAAATTCTTGCAGAACTTGCCGTGAACGATTCAAAGGCTTTTGCCGAACTTGCGGCAAAGGCAAAGCAAGCGTTATAATGTAAATTTAAGCCTTTTTTATAAGGCTTAATTTTTTATATGATACTGACTTCAAAAACAAATCCCGTAATCAAAACGATAAAATCGCTTGCGGACAAAAAGTTCAGGCACAGTCTCGGGCTGTATCTTGTCGAAGGCTTAAAGAGCGTGGAAGAGTGCATTTCCGCGGGTTGCAATATCGAAAAAATTATTTGCACCGAAAAATGGCAGGACAGGTTTGAAAATGCCGTACTCGTTTCGGACGGACTGTTTAAAACCGTTTCAACCGAAACTGCGCCGCAGGGCGTAATGGCGGTCGTAAGAATTCCGGAAACCGAACTTAAACCCCCGCGTGGCGACTGTTTGCTTTTGGATTGTTTGCAGGACCCCGGTAATTTAGGCACGGTTATCCGCACGGCAAACGCTGCGGGATATGAAGAAATATATCTTATCAACTGTACCGACCCGTTTTCACCCAAAGCCGTTCGGGCAAGCATGGGCGGGATATTCCGTGTAACTTTGTACAGCGCAGACAGAAAGCAGATATTAGACGCTTTAAAGGGCGTTCTCCTAATCTGTGCGGATATGGACGGAAAAGATATTTTTCAATTCACTCCGCCTGAGCGGTTTTGCCTTTGCATAGGAAATGAAGGCTCAGGGATTTCGGAAGAAGTTTCCGCACTCGCGGATTATACGGTTAAAATACCAATGCGCGCAACTTGCGAAAGTTTAAATGCCGCAGTCTCGGCGGGAATAGCAATGTACGCGCTGAAAAATCATAGATAACGGAGATATAATATAT
This sequence comes from Christensenellaceae bacterium, assembly GCA_948482865.1. Lineage (GTDB taxonomy): Bacteria > Bacillota > Clostridia > Christensenellales > Borkfalkiaceae > Coproplasma. Next base: position 792 of record CAOMHR010000161.1, on the reverse strand, counting down.
GTCAGGACATTCAAAATGGCACAACATAGCGGCAAAAAAGGGCAAAACTGACGCTGCCCGCGGCGCAATATTCACAAAACTCGGCAGAGAACTTGCCGTTGCCGCAAAAAACAACCCCAACCCCGATACAAATTCAAAACTTGCTGACGTAATTGCAAAAGCCAAAGCGGCTAATATGCCCAACGACAATATAAAGCGTTCAATTGCCAAAGCGGCGGGCGAGCTGGGCGATAAAGATTACAAAGAGCTGACCTACGAAGGTTACGGCGTTGCAGGCTCGGCTGTAATAATCAATACGTTGACTGACAACGTAAACAGAACGGCTGGCGACGTGCGTTCGGCGATGTCAAAGTGCGGCGGACAAATGGGCGCAACCGGTTGCGTTTCGTATATGTTCGACGCTAAGGGCGTAATCGTAATCGAGCGTACCGTAGCTTTGGACGAAGACGCAATTATGGAATATTGCCTTGAAGCCGAAGCAGACGATTTCACAACTCTCGACGATTGTTATGAAGTTTATACCGCGCCTGAAAAATTTTCATCCGCCAGAAAGTATTTTGAAAGTAAAAACGTAACTTTTTTAGAAGCGGCGGTTAAAATGGTTCCCCAGAATTACGTAACTCTGGACGGCGACAAACTTGAAACTTTCAAAAAAATGCTGGACAAACTTGAAGAACTTGACGACGTGCAAGAAGTTTTCCACAATGTGGATTTACCCGACGAAGAATAATACAATTTAATGTTTTTCCTTATAGCGCCCGCGCAACTTTGGTTGCGCGGGCGCTAATTTTA
>CAOMHR010000160.1 GCA_948482865.1 Christensenellaceae bacterium | reverse complement strand
CTTTCTTCGGCATAAGGTCCTTTTTTAACGCTTCTTGACATTTTTTATTCCTCCTTTAATTAATTCTCTTCAAAATGAATTTTGAAGTAGGGTTCTTCTTCTTTCTCGTCTTATAGCCGAGAGCAGGCTTGCCCCAAGGGGTCATAGGACCTGCGTGTCCGACAGGGCTCTTGCCTTCGCCGCCGCCATGAGGGTGGTCGTTGGGGTTCATGACCGAACCGCGGACGGTGGGTTTGGTGCCGAGATGTCTGGTTTTGCCCGCTTTGCCGATACGGATGATTTCGTGTTCGGCGTTGCCGACCTGACCGATCGTAGCTTTGCACTTCACGGGAACGAGTCTCATTTCGCCGGAAGGCATTTTCAAAGTCGCGTACGCGCCTTCTTTTGCCATTATCTGAGCCGAAATGCCTGCAGACCTTGCAATCTGCGCGCCGCGTCCGGGCTGCATTTCAATCGCGTGAACAACGGTACCTACGGGAATTTCGGATATGGGAAGGCAGTTGCCAGCCTTGATGTCCGCTTTTACGCCCGACTCTACTTTGTCGCCGACGTTAAGACCCATGGGTGCGAGAATGTATCTCTTTTCGCCGTCCGCGTAAGCGAGCAACGCGATGTGCGCCGAACGGTTGGGGTCGTACTGAATGGACTTAACCGTTGCGGGAATGCCGTCCTTGTTGCGCTTGAAATCTATTATTCTGTATTTTGTTCTGTTGCCGCCGCCGATGTGACGTACGGTTATTTTGCCCTGATTGTTTCTACCGCCCGACTTGCGCTTATCGTGAAGTAAACTTCTTTCAGGTTTGTCGCCTGAAAGCTCCGTGTACGCGTTCACCGTCATAAAACGGCGGGCGGGCGAAGTCGGTTTATACCTTTTTACTGCCATTTCCTTTTCTCCTTACGATAACGAGTTGAAGTACTCAATCGCCTTCGAGTCAGCCGTAAGCTGGACGATCGCCTTCTTGTAGTCGGGGGTGTAGCCCGAGCTTCTTCCCATTCTCTTTAACTTGCCCTTGCAGTTGACGGTGTTTACGCTGTCAACGCTGACGTTGAAAAGTTTTTCAACCGCAAGTTTAATCTGAGTCTTGTTTGCCGACTTTGCCACAACAAAGGTGTATTTTTTGTCGGCTATTCCGTCGTAACCCTTTTCCGTGAGGAGAGGTTTTATGATAATATCTTCAGCTACCATTATTCTCCGTAGACCTCCTCTATTTTCTTAACCGCAGCCTTGGTCAAAACGACTTTTGCGTTTGAAACCACTTCATAGGTGGAAATCTGCGCTACGGGCAGGGTTGAAAGTTTTTGTATGTTCTGAGCCGCGCGGATTACGTTTACGTCGTCGTTGTCCATAACCACAACCGCGGTCTTGTCCAAATTCAACGCTTTCTGGAAAGCTACCATTTCTTTGGTCTTGCCTTCTTTAACCGCCAGACTGTCTATAACTACGAGTTCGCCGTCCGCAACCTTTTTGGAAAGGGCTGAAATCAAAGCGGCAACTTTTGCCTTTTTGTTCATATCCTTTGAAAAGTCGCGGCTCTTGGGTGCGAATACCACGCCGCCCTTTATCCACTGCGGAGCACGGATAGAGCCCTGACGCGCGTTGCCCGTACCTTTCTGTCTCCAGGGTTTTCTGCCGCCGCCCCTTACTTCCGTGCGGGTCAGGGTCGATTTCGTACCCTGTCTTTCGTTGGCAAGGCGCGTTACGACCGCCTGGTGAATCAACGGTTCGTTATATTCGGCGCCGAAAACCTTATCGCTTAAATTCATAGTGCCGGCTTCAGTGCCGTCCATCTTGTATACTTTAATTTTAGGCATATGCGTACTCCTTATTTAACGGTGTCGTTTATCGTAACGACGCTGCCGTTCGCTCCGGGCACGGAGCCTCTGATAAGCAGGCAGTTTCTTTCAACGTCCACCCTGACGATTTCAAGGTTCTGAACGGTTACGTTCTCAACGCCGTACTGTCCTGCAAGACGCTTATTCTTGAACACCCTTGAAGGCGAGCTGTTTGCACCCATTGAACCGGGTTCCCTGTGTACGGGACCAACGCCGTGCGTTTCTTTCAATCTGTGCTGGTTCCATCTTTTAATAACGCCCGAATAGCCGTGTCCCTTGGTAACGCCGTGAACGTCAACCTTGTCGCCCGCCGCAAAGACGTCCGCCTTCACTTCGCCGCCTACGGTGTAAGCGGAAAGGTCGTCAAGCCTGAATTCCTTCATTACTTTGCAGGGTTTTACGCCCGCTTTTTTGAACTGACCCAGTTCGGGTTTTGAAAGTGCTTTTTCCTTTGCTTCGTCAAAACCGAGCTTCAAGGCGCCGTAGCCGTCCTTTTCAACAGTTTTGATTTGCACCACGGGGCAGGGACCTGCCTCGATTACGGTTACGGGAATCACTTTCCCTTCCGGCGTAAATATCTGCGTCATGCCAGCCTTACGCCCGATGATTGCTTTATTCATTGATAAAGTTCCTCCGTTTTTTATATTTTGAGATACCGCGTCCCGCCGTTCCGCCGCCTGACAGGATTCACGCAAATCTTTTGCAAGCAAAATCTTTGCCGTGAGATTACTTTTGTCGTAAAACGCTTAACGGGCGAAATCAATCCGCCCTTGCGTTTTCCGGCGCAAGTAATTTATTTGAATAACCTGTTTTATCGTCGTCTGCGGATACATTAAAGTATCTGAATTGTCATAATATAATTATATAAGTGGTAATTGTAAATGTAGAGATGCGAGCAAGACAAGGCAAGCGAGCGTTTTCGAAAGGGAGTTTACTTAGTCGTAAACAACCCGAGAAAAGCGGAGCTTAACGCCGTATTGCGACGCATATATACAGTTACAGCTTGATTTTGATATCTACGCCCGCAGGAAGATGAACGGTATCCAACAATTTCGCGTTGGGGGTGTATATATCTATAATGCGCTTGTAGGTGCGCTGCTCAAACTGTTCGCGGCTGTCCTTGTATTTGTGGGGAGAACGCAAAATAGTAACTATCTCTCTCTCCGTGGGAAGGGGAACGGGTCCCGAAATTTTCGCGCCGCTCTTTTTCATCGTTTCGACAATGCGCGAAGCCGCAAGGTCCACAAGCTCGTGGTCGTAAGCTGCAAGTTTAATTCTGATTTTCTGTCCTGCCATTTCAATAACTCCTTTTTATCCTAACAATAAATTCTGCATTTATGTCAACTTATCCGTGTGTATCGCGCCTTTGCCCATAAAAAAACACCAAACGTTTGGCGCAGGGAAAAGCCGCGGTTAGTCGCAAGGGTCGCGCCCTTACATTTGTCAGCGCAAATTATCTGTTCCGTCAGCTTTTTACGGAATTTTCAGTAACTTTACGCCTCGTCCCAATACACACCTATTTTAAGACACCTAATGATTATAAACAAATAAATTGATTATGTCAACGGTTTAATCCCGCTTTTTGGCATTTTTTTGAAAAATTTTTACCGCCCGCGGAATTTCTTTTTTGCGGACAGTATTTTGCAATTTTACATTAAAATAGTCTTATTAAATGAGCAAAGCGGCGCGGACAGTTAAGTCCGCGCCGCTTGTTTTTTGTACGTCAGTTTCAGTCGAGGGGGTCGTAGAAGCCATCGATATCGAAGTTCTCGTCTCGGCGGATTGTACCGT
>CAOMHR010000159.1 GCA_948482865.1 Christensenellaceae bacterium | reverse complement strand
GATACATCATAATTGCCGCATTCATATTCTCTTCTACGCCTTCGCCGTACTGATAGCAATAACCCATATTGGTGAAAGCCTGAAAATATTTTTGTTCCATAGACGCCTGATACCACTTAACGGCTTCTTGAAGATTGCGCTCCACACCGTCGCCGTACTGATAGCAATAGCCGACGTAACACATGGCTTTGCCGTGATTTTTTTCGGCGGCTTTTTTATACCAGTTGAACGATTCTTTAGCGTCGCGGCTGACGCCGTAACCGTTTTCGTAAAAACTGCCAATCTCAAACAAAGCGTCGGCATTCCCTTGTTCGGCGGACAGCTTCATCCATTTGAGAGCTTCCGAGAAATCTCGCTTTACGGCAATTCCATCCTTATAGCAATTACCTACGTTCAGTTGCCCGATATCATTGCCTTGGTCTGCCGATTTTTTATACCACTCGAAGGCGGCATTTTCGTCTTTTTCAACGCCTATCCCGTTTTCGTAAAAAGTACCAATATTATTTTGCGCGGAAGCATAATTCTTTTTTGCGGCGGATAGGGTATGCTTGAATGCTTCCGTTTTATCTTCGTCAACTCCGCGCCCGTAAAGATAGCACAAGCCCAAATTGAACTCGGCTTCAGCATTGCCTTGCTTTGCCGCGCTTTTAAGCAGCCCGACGCCTTCGTCTGCGTTTTCGTCTATCTCCGTACCATCGTAATCGATACGCAATAAGATTTTACCTAACGCACACTGTGCTTCCGCGTTGCCGTTTTTGGCGCCGATTTTTAATTTTTCGATATCCATTTTTGACTCCTTACTAATTATTTATTCTAAATTATAGCACTGAGAATAATAAAAAGCAAATAACTTCACACCCGATTAATAACGTCTATTTTGATTTGACGTGAACGTTCAGGCAGTAAATTATTATACTCTCGACTGTTCGATACACACAATAAACCGCCCAGATAATCCAGGTATATTGCCATTTCAAAGTTATAAGACTAATCGTTATGTATAACGCGGCCACAACGACAGCGATAACCCAGTTCATAATTTTTCTGTGTTTCGCTATTACCGAATCGCTTTTTGTCAGCGCGGATTTGATATTTTGTTCCGAAATATCTTTATAGTTTCCGTCGCTTATCCTTTCGCCGTTCAATATTTCGTTTATGCTTACGCCGAAATTGTCGCCAAGAGTTTGCAGCATTTCGACGGGCGGTAGATAGTTGCCGGTTTCCCAGCGCGATATGGTTTTATTCGTGACTCCGATTTGCGCACCGAGTTCATCCTGCGTCAGATTTTTTTCTTTTCGCAACTCAGCTAAAAACGAGCCGATTTTTTGCATATCCATAGACGTTGCTCCTTATTTATGATTTTTAATTATACCATAAAATCATCAGAAACGATTACCCATAAACAGCGAATTTGCAAGTAGTAAAGGACAAATTTTAAGATTTGACGAATAATGTTTTTCGCTTACCGTGCAGAGCTATAAGAGTATCTGTTTTTGTTTCTATACTTCTTGCAATGCGATAAATAAAGTGTTATAATTTATACGGTATCATACGAACCAAAAATACGGTTGCATCAGCAACGGATTTACGCAAATAAGAGATAAAAGCGAATGATTGAAAAGCAAAATAAACAGGCGGTGGCTTTTGCAAGAAAAGTTACCGGAAAATATTTGAAAGCGATAAAATGCGACACGGAGCGTGACAGGGAAGTTTATTGCAAGTCTTCGACCGATTACTTTAATGCGTCGGAAGAAGAACTGATGACACTTTTGCTTAACGGCGACGATAACGCTTGTGCGCATTATGTTTTATGTCGCTTGCGGAATAATGCGATTACGGACAGTGATTTGACGTATCTTGACAATGCGTTGGATAACATAAACTGCGATTGTGCGCTTATCGGGTATTTTCTTTACGGCGATAAAAAAAGTCCGTATTATGACGAGAAAAAAGCCTATTATTGCTGTGCAATCACGGAGCAGTACGGCTTTGCAAAAGCGCACCGAATATTGAAAAATTATGGTAAACGCGCAAAACTGATTGACGAAACCGATGACTTGGTTTTGTTTAATAAGCTAAAAATGTGGGTATCACAACTTAAACACAAATATTCCGCATTCAGCGTGGACGTTGTTCCTGCGGGATGCTTTGACGTCGTCGATTACAAAAACGCTTACTTTGTTACCGTGCGTTTGGAGCAGACCAACGGCTATCAGACAGATAAAGAAATCGTGTATTGCGCGTTTGTGCGCGGCAGAGATAACGGCGCATATTTCGACAGATTGACCGATAATTTAATTGAAGCGTTTGAGATTATTGCGGAAAAGACCAATATACCGCAGGGCGAAATTTATGTTAAAGGAGAGCGCAAATACAATTACGGTGATGCAAAGCCGATGGTCAAAGCAAAGAGCGATTCCGTCGATATACTTTCCGACGCGGAAATAAAAATTAAAATTTCGGACGGCGAGCGGCTGGAAAGCAATATTTGTCCCGCTTGCGGCGGTACGCTAGGTGAAGACGGAGTATGCATGTCTTGCGGCAATATCCGCGGCAAAGCAGACGGAATAGAAATTCGGCGTGCAAACGAACTCGAAGCTCTTATATGCACGCAATGCGGCAGCCCCATTGTGCTTGACGAAAACGGAAAGACCGCGTATTGCTCGGCGTGCGGGACGACTTTCATCGTAAAAGGTAACGCGCTCGACTGCACTGTGGGAGGCATAAACTACGAAAATATCCGCGCCGATATGCCGCAGGGATGTGAACTGCCCGATGTAAAGTTCGTGCGGGCGCGTATAGCGGACGGTAAAATCACCGCCGTAATGCCCGAAAGTTTTGAAGTGATGTCGGACGAATTGCGCCGTATAAAGTATCCCGCAAATGCGCCGCGTTACATATATACTACGCCCGACGCAACGGTGAATCTGAACGTGAATTTCGGCGGTTCGCTCAATAGCAAAGACGTTGCGGCTTTCGGTAAGCAAATGCTCGCTATGTTGAAATACTCGCTCTCTTCGGCAAAATTCGGGGAAGCGAAAATCATCGCGTCAAGCGGCAATATTTTCTTTGTCGATTTTATTTCCGATGCCATTGACCAGCCTATATATAACGCAATGTTTTTCTTCTCGTTGGACGGGAAACAAGGTATCGGCAGTTGGAACTGTCTCGGTAAAGACAGATGGTATTGGGCGCCGATTTTCGAACATGCAATAAAAACTATGGAGTTTAACTAATAAAAGGAAATTCAGATATGGGAATGCTTAAAATAATAGAGCTGCACGCATTTGACGATGAAACGTTGGTGCAAAAGTTCGATATGAAAGACAACGTAATAAAAAAAGGGTCTTCGCTTACCGTGCGCGAAAGTCAAGTGGCTGTATTTTGCGACAAAGGTAAAACGGCGGATGTCTTCGGGGCGGGAACGTATAAACTCAACACCGACAGTTTGCCTGTTATAAGTAAGTTACTTGCCTGGAAATACGGATTTGAAACACCGTTCAAATCCGAGATTTATTTTGTTAACGTAAAGGAGATTACGGGAATACGGTGGGGAACGTCGAATCCCGTTCCCGTACAAACAGAATACGGAATTATAAGAATCAGAGGAAACGGAGCATATTCGTTCAAAATTACAGTTCCCGAATTGTTTCTTACG
>CAOMHR010000158.1 GCA_948482865.1 Christensenellaceae bacterium | reverse complement strand
CTCAAGATTGGAAATAAGCGTTGAAACTGAAGACGCACGCAGATTAATAAACTTTTCAACGTCCCTTTGCATAACTTTTACGTTCTGCACCGCCTTTTTCCTGATAAACACCATTGCGTGCATTTGCACGGGACTAACGCCGAATTTTGCAAACAGCTGTATATTTTCCCTATACATCTGGCGGTGCAAATAACAAATTTTATCGTAAAGTCTTTTATTTTCCAAAACAATATCCCCAAAAAATATTTCGACTTCTAACTAATTTAACGTATTTATTATATGAATTAAAAAAAATAATGTCAACCGCATATTGATGATTTTTGTGTGAAATCTTAATATGTTAGGTATATTCCAATTATTTTTACCATCATTTTAAGTGCAAAATTGCGGTTTCAAATTAAAAAAAACAGCCTAACCGAATACTTTTGTTAAATATTCGAATTAGACTGAAAATGGTGACCGACTTAATAACTAAACCGAAACGCCCCGATAAATTGAAATTTATCTATTGATATTGTATATGTCAACTTTTCCACGGTCGACTTTTACCAAGCCAACCGTGTTCTTGCCAATATTTGCAGTCAACCCCACCGTTTACGTTTTTTTGTACTTTCTTTTGTATAATGCGGCAAACTTTGAATTTGATTTTAGTTATAAGTTTCGTATGTGCAGGCTTTGCATAATTTATTTTTGCAAATTTTCGAGCAAGTTTATTTGTCTTATTTGTAAGGCTTTTACGTTTCTTTTCAGAAAGTTTATTCCAAACAATATCTTCCATAAGCGCACTGCTGAATGCTCCTATTTTTGATATTCCCCACCAAGACAAACTATGTTTTATATCTTTCGCAGATGACTTCGCACCTGCGCCAATACATTGCGTAATGATGACTGCACGCTTACCAAACATTTCGGGTGCAGGTCTGTGCGGCATCCAACGATAACCGAAATGGTCTAATAATGCTTTCATTGCACCTGTTGCGTGCATAACGTAAGCAGGCGACGTCATAACGATTAAATCAGACTTTAAAAGCGATTTTTCGATAGCGTTTATATAGGAATAATCTTTACAAGCATCTTCTCCGCGCATAAAACAATTTGTACAGCCCACACAAAATGCAGGACAGTCTTTCGGCAAATAAAATTCAACTATGTCTGCACCTTGAAAACTCTGCAAAAAAATCTCTTTCAAGCGATATGTAACGCCTTGTTTTTCAGTGCCGTTTATTACTGCTATTTTCATAACCTCTCCGCTAAATTACTGGTTATCGCATAATTTAAGTAAATTTATTTTAGCACAAACAATACGATTATTCAACCATATACACCGACAAAAGTAAAACGGCACTGTGGCTGGTGCTTGAATAAACGAGCGTACGACTTTCAATTCTATGCGGGAATTTGTGCATACGCGCAAAGCGTCGCTGCGCTCGCGCGAACCGCGCGGATTCTTGCAACCGTAAGGTTGCAAATAATAAAGGCAGTAGCTTTGCTACTGCCTTTATTTTGGTGACCCGTTGTCAGTCTTAATCGAATAAATTACTTCCTACTATGAAAGTAACATTTTACTCAACATATTGCCTCTAAAATCTCTTGCTGTTTTTGAAGCTGTAGATTGATATAAATAATTATAAAATTTAGCGTAGTCATTTGTTTCTAAATCTTTTTCTTTATTATTTATCAAACATTGTTCAAAGTCTTTTATTTTTGCTAACAACTCATCAATTTTCAAAATGTTGAGTTCTTCTCTTAATTTGCATAATTCAATTAAAAAAGAAAAACTTGCTGCTCTTTTTAAAAATAAAGAATCATTGCTTAATTTTAAGTTCATAAATATTTTAATAGCATTTGTGACCAAATTATATGCTTCATTGCTTCTCTCATAATTGTCATTATACAATTTTACATAAGTTTCGACTTCTTTAGAACCGGAAAAATAAATACCATTTTCAAGCGTAGCCATAATTTGTAAAGCAAAATCCAAGTCTGTCATACGACTAATGGATTTTTCACCTAATATAGTATCAAAGAAATCTTCATTTTCCGCCACAATTTTTTTACCGGTAGAAATAAACTCTCCTTGATATTGTGCATATAGCAGTTCGATTGAATTTAATGTGTAGTCAGTTCTATTCAATCTATTAAAAATTTCTTTAATTTCTATTTCTGATAATTGTTCCAAATCTCTAACAATAACTTTATAATGCAAGAAATCTTTTTTTTCTGCTTCTTCCAAATTATTAAAAGTTGGTACTTTCTTAATGTCAAGTTTTCCGTCAATATAATCAACAATGGTGGTAAGTCGTTGTTGACCATCAACTACATATTTTTTTGCTGTGAGAGTGAATGTATCAAGCTCGCCTTGACAAAAGTACACTTCAGGGAAAGGATAGCCTTTTAAAACTGTATCCAAGAAAATTTCTTTATCTTTTAATGTCCAAACCAAACGCCTTTGATAATAAGGACGAGTTTTAAGTTCACCATTCTTAATTTTATTATAAATCTCTAAAATAGTCATATTGTTTGGCAACCAATTCATTTTCATAATAATTTCTCCGTTTGTATTAATTTAATTAGTTCGTTAATTGAGCGTTTATACTGTTTTAGAAAGCTTATTTCGTTACGAAAAACTCCGCAAGTTACTTTCCTATTTACAAGTGAGTTGAGACTGTTAAAAAATTCGAACCAATCTTTTTTCTTTGGAAAGTCAAATGGAAACATATCAGGACGAAGCCACCCTTTAAAAAGATAATTTTCAAAATCAAAATATAATCTCTTATCTTTGTCATTATAAGGGAAGTCCCCCAATCTAAAGCCACATATCTCATCCCAGATTTGACCAAAAAGTTTTTCAGATATAATGGCAAAGTCTAAATCACTTGGTTTAGGATGCTTCTCTGATTCAAAGTAAATAAAATCTCTATAATGATTTTTAGGGTTTAAACTGAAGCCTAATTGACCTGACCCTACTAAGTATATGTTTGTTATTGAAATATTATATTTTTGGCTAATTCTCTTTTTGATGTCAAAAAACAAATCCATATCATTTTTAAAATAAAATGGCAAGTTGTGCAGAATATGCTTTTCAATCAAAAAATCAGAATCTTTAAGAGCTAAAATATCGCTATAAAAGTCGCTATTAACCAAGTTTTTACAATTGTTGATATTTATCATTTTGTCTTCCGTTTATTTTTTATATTTTAACATATAAAAAATTATTAATCAAGTAACTGTAGTATTTATTAAAGTTGATTTCTGCCGCAAATTATGCTAAAATAATTATACTATGCAAACACTGATTAAATGGCCGGGCGGCAAGTCATCTGAATATGAAGTGATAAAAAAATTTGTGCCAAAGTACACAAGATATATCGAGCCGTTTTTTGGCGGTGGTGCGGTGTTTTTCAATATGTTGCCGCAACAAGCCATTATTAACGACATATCGGCTAATTTAATGCAATTTTACTGCTATATAAAAGTGCAGGATAAAAAATTTAAAACTTGCTTATATAGCGTTAATAATGAATGGGAATTGTTAAAAAAATTAGCGTTAGAAAAAGCGGAAGTATTAAAGCCCATTTTCTTACAGTTCCGTAAAAACGAAGCAATAAAGGCTCAACTCGAAGAAGAAATAGAAAATTGTTGCAAATCTATTTCCATATCAATAACCGATTGTTCCAAAGTTGTAATAAATAAAGAG
>CAOMHR010000157.1 GCA_948482865.1 Christensenellaceae bacterium | reverse complement strand
CCCCGCCGCTTTAAGTTTTTAATTAACCGTTTCAACGTCGATTAAATCATTTACTCTGTAAACAATGAACTTGTCGTTAATTCCGCCGCCGAGAATTGTGTCATAAATAGTGTCTCTAAAACTTGTGGAAGCAACGTTTATGTTTACAAAAACGTATTCGCCGTTTTTATCAACGGTAAGGGCAAACAGTTGCGTTCTTCTTGTTATTCCCAAGCCAAAACCTACAAGCCCGTCCGCATCATCTTTTGCTTCGAAAACATAGCCGACTGCGGAAGCGTTTTCAAACCGCGGCACAGGCGTGCCGGGAATTTTATAACTGTTCGTCTGTTCGCCGCATTCCGCAAACTTGTTCATAACGGCTTTATAAGTTTTTTGCAATACTCCCTGATGCTCTTCGTCAAAACATTCGGTATTAATCAATTGTACAAAACTTCGGAAAATAATTTCGTTTGTATAAATGTTATTTAAAAGAAGGGCGTCAATCCAATCCTGTTTATCTGCCGAAATGTTTTCTGCTTTGCTATTATAAATATCGAATATATCAACTGTTTTTTTGTCTGCGACAGACGTACAAAGCGCGCCGACGCGGATATTTTCGCCCGAAGTCGAAACAAACAAAACTTCGTCTACCGATTTTCCGACATTTGAAGTGATTGAAGAATATAAAGTTTCGCCAGTCGGTCTTTCGGTATTCAATGCTTCTGCCACGGTTCGGGTAAGCACAGCCTTGTCGTATACCCGCGCGCCCTGCGCGTCTACGGTATAAACCAAATCTTTTACAACAGGTTCGCCCGGTCCGGGCTTTTCAGGTTCGGTGACAGTATCGTCAACAACCAAATCTCCTGACGGGAAAGTAATTGAAGTGTTATTCAAATCACACACAGTCAAAGTAACCATTCCGGTCTTTAAAACAATTGAATCAACATTAACGGTCATTGCATACTGTACGCTATCGAGAGTCACAGTATAAATTTCAGATTCTGCGTCAAAAGCGTCAAATTCAGCAAACCGAAGTTTTTCCAGAATGTAAGAGTCACTATCAACCGCTGTTTCCGAAATTGTTTTATGATACTTTTTATCTTCACTGTTATAAGAAAGTTGATAAGTTACACCGTTTTCAACACATATGTATTGTTTATCCTTTGAAGAATAAAACCTGTCGCCGTCAAATTTGTAAATTGAAATACGGCTCCCTTCCTGATGGGTATAAGTATAATTTCTGTTCTTCTCCAACTTTGCGACAAATTGGTCATAGTCCGCTGTCGGAATAACGGGGTCTGGCGTAGGCGTAGGTTCGGGGTCTACGGGATTGATAACAGGCGGCGGTTCTAAGTTCGGCGGTGGGTCGTTTCCGCTGTCAACGCCGCAAGCTGCAAACGTTGTACCCCCCCCCCCCAAGACGATAAAAAGCGGCAAAATTCTCTGTGCCGCTTTATTGACCGAATGTGCAAGTTTTTCAAATTTTTTATTCATGTTTCAGTCTCCCTGCTGTTTTATTCCAATCTTTTAAGTTTTATCAGGCTGTATTTCGCCACGCCGAAACTTACGCATACCGAAACCAAAAGCGCGGCAATCAGCGAAATGAACACCGAAAAACCTATAAGTTTTGCCTGCGCGTCGTCCAGAACGGTAAACGCGGTTATTGCGAAAATAACAAGTCCCGCGGCGACAACAAGCCCTATGATAAACTGTATTTTAATTGCAAGCAGCCCCGTTTCGGCGCGCTTTGTAAGTTTTTGCGCGTATCGCTCTTTTTCGTCCATAGTTTCCCCTTTAAATCATACTTGACAGAACAGCAAGGTTTGCAGCCACGTCTATATGGCGAACGACTACGCCGTTTTTGACTTTTATAAGCACGGGCGCAAAGTTAAGCACCGCCTTGATTCCGCAATCGCAGAGCGAGTCCGCAACTTCCTGCGCACAGGAAGCAGGCACGCATATAATTGCAAGTTCCGCGCCCAGCCTTTTAATTTCGCCAGCCATATCCTGCATACCGCAAATTTTTCTGCCCGCCACTTCAACGCCCGCTTTTGCGGGGTCGCTGTCAAACGCGCCTTCTATCTCTATGCCGTAGTTGGCAAAACCGCCGTAACTCAACACCGCCCTGCCCAGCGCGCCCACTCCTACAAGAACGGCGCAACGCTTGCCGTTGCAGCAGAGATAGTCTTCCAGAGCTTCGATAAGCTCGCGCGTGACGTAGCCCACTCTCGGCTTACCAACAGCCGAAGTGAAAGCCAGATCCTTTCTTACCAGAACTTCGCCCATATCCAGAGCGTCGGCAATGGATTTGGAAGAAACGAATTTTTCCTGCTCGGGCAAGCCTTTCAGATAGTTCAGATATACGGGAAGTCTTTGTAATGAAATTACAGGAATATCCTTGTTCATATCAGTCCTCGAACAGCAGCGCAGCCGCGCCGTAAACGCCCGCCCTGTTGCCCAGCGAAGCTATTTTCAACGCTACGGGTGCGTATGAAGCGCTGCCGAAAAGTTGTTTTTCGAATATTTGTTTCAACGGGGTCAGAAGTTTTTCCCCCTGGTTTGAAACGCCGCCGCCAAGCATAATTACCTGCGGGCGGAATATGTTTGCAAGATTTACCAGTCCGCACGCAAGGCGTTCGATATACCAGTCAACAACCTGTTTTGCGGAAATATCGCAGTCGGCAAAATCGAACGCCGTTTTACCCGAAACGGTATCCGACGTGCAACTTGTCCACATCTGCGAACCGGCGTCTTCTTCCATTGCCCATTTGGTGCGGCGTATAAGCGCGGTAGCCGACGAATAGGCTTCGAAACAGCCGCGCCGTCCGCAGGTACATAAATCGCCGCCGCGCTCTATGACCATATGCCCTATCTCCGCGCCCGCCGATTTATAACCTTCGTACAGTTTTCCGTCTATCACTATTCCGCCGCCAACGCCCGTGCCGAGCGTTACCAGAATACTGTTTTTAAAATGTTTTCCCGCGCCGAACTTCGCTTCTCCCAAAGCCGCGGCGTTTGCGTCGTTGGTGATTTTAACGGGCAGTCCCGTCTCGCGCCTGACGCGCTCCGCAAGGGGATAATCTTTCAGATCAAGGTTGCCTGCAAACACGACTTTACCCGCGTCCGAGTCAATCATACCCGCGCAACCTATGCCTATGCCCGCAATTTCCGCGCCGTCCGCACGGGCGGTCAGGTTGCCTACAAGCAAAACGACGCTCTGCGCAACGTCGCCGCAGACGGTGGGGACGCTGTCTTCGGCAAGAAGCGCGCCGTTCCCGTCAATCAATGCACCCTTTACGGTAGTTCCGCCAACGTCGATTCCGATATATAAAGACATATTTTTCTCCGTAGTTTTCTTTTGTTACAGTATACACTTTTTCACGGCTTATGTCAATATTTAATTTCCGTATAATAACGGCGCGCCCGTAAAGGCGCGCCTGAGCGTTAAATTTATTTGATTCCAGTAGAGCCGAACCCGCCCGCGCCGCGCACGGTGTCGGACAGTTCGTCCTTTTCAATAAACCGCGCGGTAACGTACGGGGTTATCACAAGCTGCGCAACCCTTTCGCCCGCGGCAACCGTCTGCGGAATTTCCGAATGGTTGTGAAGGGCGACTTTTACTTCGCCGCGGTAGTCGCAGTCGACCACGCCAACTTTGTTTGCGGGGGCGAGTCCCTTTTTGGTTGCAAGTCCGCTCCTTGCATATATCAGCCCCGCATAGCCCAAAGGCAGTTCCAGCGCAATACCCGTGGGTATTAAAACCGTTGTATGCGGCTTAATTTC
>CAOMHR010000156.1 GCA_948482865.1 Christensenellaceae bacterium | reverse complement strand
TTCCTTCTATGTCGTAACGTATAAAAGTACGCACGTCCGCGACCGAAATTTTTAACAGGTTACAAATATCTTCTCTGACTTTTGCCGCCTGTAAATTGTCTTTCTTTTCAACGAAAATTCTGAAAATCATATTATCATTAACCTTCACGGTATTTTATCCCTATGTCCTTTCTGTATTGCATATTTTCCCAACTGATATTTTCAGCCGCTTTGTAAGCCTTGCTTCTCGCTTCTTCTACGTCTTTGCCTTTGGCGACAATGCCCATAACTCTGCCGCCGTTGGTGACAAGCTCGCCGTTTTTCATTGCTGTACCGGCATGAACCAAAGTTACGTCGCCTATATCGCCGACAGTAATTTTTTTACCCTTGGCATAACTTTGGGGATATCCCCCGCTGGCAAGAACGAGACACACGCAAGCGCCGTCTTCCCACTCGATTTTAACCTTATCGAGTTTACCTTCTGTAACGGCTTCGAATACGTCCATAATATCTGTTTTAAGCATAGGCAGAACAACCTGCGTTTCAGGGTCGCCGAAGCGTGAATTGTATTCTACGACTTTCATTCCCTTATCCGTACGCATAAGCCCGAAGTAGAGACAACCTTTAAATGTTCTGCCTTCTTTGTTCATTGCCTTGACTGTGGGAATCATTATTTTTTTAAGCACGTGCTTTTCAAGTTTTTTATTCCAGAACGGACAGGGAGAAAAAGTCCCCATCCCGCCCGTATTCATACCGGTATCGCCGTCGTTAGCGCGCTTGTGGTCGCAGGAAGTTATCATCGGTACTACGGTCTTTCCGTCCGTAAAAGCAAGAACGGAAATCTCTTCACCAGGAGTATATTTTAATCCGCGCAAATACTCTTCCACAACGACTTTGCTACCAGCATTTCCGAACGCTTTATCAAGCATAATCTCTTTCAGACCTTCTTCCGCCTGTTCAAGCGTTTCGCATACAAGCACACCCTTGCCCAGCGCAAGTCCATCGGCTTTCAGAACAATGGGCGCGCCCGCCGAACGGACGTATTCCAACGCCTTTTCATAGCTGTCAAAAGTTTCATACTTCGCGGTCGGTATTTTATATTTTTTCATAAGCTGCTTTGCAAAAGATTTGCTTGACTCTATAACGGCGGCATTCTTTCTCGGACCGAAACAACGCTTACCCATACTTTCAAGCTCGTCCACAAGCCCTGCCGCCAAGGGGTCGTCAGGAGCAACTACGTAATAATCGATTTCGGGATGTTCCGCGACATAAGATTTAACTGCAACCGTATCCATATAATCAACGTCGACGTTTTCGGCAATTTCAGCCGTGCCGGCGTTGCCCTTCATACAGTACAGTTTTTCCACGCGTTTGCTTTTTTTAAGCGCAAGCAAAATTGCGTGTTCTCTTCCGCCGTTTCCTATTACGAGTACGTTCATACCGATTTCTCCGAATTATCAAATATTAATGCTTAAAATGCCTGTCGCCTACAAATACCATTGCAATACCCGCAGCGTCGCAGGCTTCAACCGAATCTTTATCGCGTATAGAACCGCCGGGTTGAATTATTGCGGTTATTCCCGCTTTGACGCACTCTTCAACGCAATCGGGGAAAGGGAAAAAAGCGTCAGACGCCATAACAGAACCCCTTGCTTCTTCACCTGCGTGAGCGATTGCCTGCTGAGCCGCCCAGATTCTGTTTGTCTGTCCCATACCTATGCCGGTAGTTCTGCCGCTCTTCCCTATGACTATCGCGTTTGATTTTGTATGTTTTACTACTTTCCACGCAAAGAGCATTGCTTCCACTTCTTCTTTTGTGGGAACACGTTTGGTCACAACACCGTTACCGTAAACGGTTTTTGTATTTCCGTTTGGCAAAGCGCTTGTTTCAACACCGGCTTTTGTTCTGAAAAGTTTCATATCTTCGCCCGAAATAAGACTTTCGTCATATTGCTGGACAAGCAAACCGCCGTAAACTTTTTTCATATCGAAAGCTGATTTTTCGCGCTTTGCGGAAATATTTTCAATCTGCAAAAGTCTGATATTTTTCTTTGATTTTAAAATTTCAAGCGCCTTATCCGAATATGCGGGCGCCATAACTATTTCAATGAAAATTTTATTAATTTCATTGGCTGTATTTTCGTCCACAGCGCCGTTTATCGCAAGTATACCACCGAAAACCGAAACAGGGTCCGAACTGTATGCGCGCATATATGCTTCGTATACAGATTTACCCGTGCCTACGCCGCAGGGATTTGCGTGCTTGCACGCGACAACCGCAGGCGTATCCCCGAATTCTTTTAAAAGCTCCAACGCACCGTTTGCATCGTTTATATTGTTGTACGAAAGCTCTTTACCCCATAACTGCTTTGCCGAAGACAGCGAGCCTGCTCTTACGGTCTGCTCGTTATAAAAAACGGCGTTCTGCTGGGGATTTTCACCGTAACGCATATCCTGCGCTTTTTCGTAAGCAAAAGTAACTTCTTCGGGAAATGTGATTCCGAGCTGAGCGGCAAGATAGTTTGAAATCAAGCTGTCGTATACCGCGGTATGCGCAAACACTTTGTACTGCAGATATTTCTTGGTTTCAATAGTTACTCCGCCGTTTGCAAGCTCGTCCAAAACTCTACTATAATCTTTGGGGTCAACGATAACGGCAACATCCTGATAATTTTTTGCCGCCGCCCTTATCATTGTGGGACCGCCTATATCGATATTCTCAATGCACTCGGCAAAATCAGCGCCGCGCTGCAAAGTAGCCTTAAAAGGATAAAGGTTTACACAGACTACGTCGATAGTATTTATATTCAGTTTTTCGAGTTGCGCCATATGTTCTTTATTCGAACGCATAGCCAAAAGCCCAGCGTGAACGTTGGGATGAAGCGTTTTTACCCTGCCGTCAAGACATTCGGGGAAGCCCGTGATATCCGAAATTCCTATAACTTCCAAACCCGCGTCTTTAAGCGCCTTTGCCGTACCGCCGGTTGAAATTATTTCAAATCCGTTTTTTACAAGTCCTTTGCAAAAATCAACCACGCCGGTCTTGTCCGAAACGCTGACAAGCGCTCTCTTTTTCATCTCCATATAAACCTCTTAATTCTTATTTTCATTACCGTTTTCAGGCAATCATTCGCATATTCGCACGTTTCTTCCGGTTTTAACAACTTTTCCTTCACAGAGTTTTTTAACGCAGTAAGGCAGAAGTTTGTGTTCTTCAACTAAAATTTTAGCCTGCAAACTTTCAGGCGTATCGCCGTCCGAAACTTCAACCGCAGTCTGTGCAATAATCGCGCCGCCGTCGGGTACTTCGTTAACAAAATGGACCGTGCAACCGGAAACTTTTGCACCATATTCCAAAACTGCCGTATGTACTTTTAACCCGTAATATCCCGCCCCGCAAAAGGCAGGAATCAAAGACGGATGAATATTTATTATCCTGTCGTTAAAAGCCTTAATAAAACTTTCCGGTATAATTTTTAACCAGCCCGCAAGAACGATGTAATCGACGCGGTTCATATTTAAAACAAATTTAAGTTTTTCATACAGCGTTTCCAAATCGGGATAGTCGTCTTTTGCAAAGACTTCGGTATGGATGCCGTGTTTATTTGCACGCTCTATTGCGCCTATACCGTGTTTTGACGCAACCAAAAGACTGATTTCACAAAAATTTTCTCCTTCGTTTGCGTCTATAACCGACTGAAAATCGGTACCGCCGCCCGAAGCGAAAACCGCTATACGTTTTTTCATATGAGCGTAACTCCGCTGCCTTCAACAGTTCTGCCGATAACGGCGCATTCTTCGCCTGTTGATTTAAGTTGCGCCATCGTCTTTTTTACGTCCTT
>CAOMHR010000155.1 GCA_948482865.1 Christensenellaceae bacterium | reverse complement strand
GTGCTTATGTGGTCGGTGCTCACCTGGCGAATGGTGGTGTACTATATCTATATAGTTATAGGCATCTGCCTTACTCTTTACGAAATGTTCCGCAAAATTTACCGCAAAAATAAAGCCAAAAAGCTCGCAGCTCAGTCACGGCAGTCCGAAAATCTCGTGCAGCCTCCGTCTGAAGACGATGAAAAACCTTTAACATAACTTATTAAAAAGACCGTTTTTGCGGTCTTTTTTTATCAAATATAAAATAATTCAAAATTTATAAAAAACTTTCAAAACCCAACACAAAACGGCTTGACAGAAATTTTATAAAATAATAAAATAAGTTTACATTTAATGAAGGCGTAAAAGCGTCCGCAAAGTTGCGGATATTCAAGGAGTAGATAATGAAAACCTACATGGCAAAGGCGGAAGCGGTTGAAAGAAAGTGGTACGTCGTAGATGCAACCGGCTTACCTTTAGGCAGACTTGCGTCAAAGGTGGCGGCAATTCTTCGCGGCAAAAACAAGCCCACGTTCACCCCTAACGTAGATACGGGCGATTTTGTCATAGTTTTAAACAGCGACAAAGTGGTGTTAACGGGTAAAAAGCTCGACGACAAATTTTACAGATACCACACGGGTTATATAAGCGGTCTTAAGGAAGTATCCTACAAAAAGATGCTTGCCGAAAAGAGCGACTTGGCGGTGTACGAAGCCGTCCGCGGAATGTTGCCCAAAAATTCCCTCGGCAGAGATATGATAAAAAAACTCAGAGTATATAAGGGCGGCGAGCATAACCACGCGGCGCAGAAACCCGAAGAGCTCAAATTATTTTAAGGTGAGAGGTTAATTAAGTTATGGCAAAGGCTAATTTAAAGAAAAAACTTCAATTCTGGGGAACGGGAAGAAGAAAAAAGGCAATCGCCCGCGTTCGTCTTATTCCCGCAGGTTCGGGTGTAATTGAAATTAACGAAAGAGCTTTCGAAGATTATTTCCCCCAGTCGGTTTTGCAGTACGTTGTAAAGCAGCCCCTTACCCTTTTGGGCGTGGAAGCTAAATATGACGTTTTGGTAAACGTATACGGCGGCGGCTATACCGGACAGGCAAACGCTATCCGCCTTGGTATTGCGCGCGCATTGTTGCAGGCGGAAGACGGATGCCGTCCCGCTTTAAAGAAAGAAGGCTTCTTAACCCGCGACCCGAGAGTCAAGGAAAGAAAGAAGTACGGTTTGAAAAAAGCCCGCCGCGCTCCCCAGTTCTCAAAGAGATAATAAACAAAAATTTAAAGCAACTCGTAAGAGTTGCTTTTTTTTGTCGCCGTTTCATAGTTTTTCGTAACAGCATAAATTAATTATGTCAAACGATAAATTTTTACGATACTATTGATTTGTAAAATTTGTTGTGGTATAATTTACCTGATAAAAATTTCAGGAGGATATTTATGAAGAAAAAATCTGTAAAAAAGAACCTTGGTAAAATTATTACCTGCGTAAGCATTTTGTTCGCGTTGGCTGCACTCTTTATGATGTTTGCACCCGCGGCGGTAGCGGAAGTGTTGGGAAAGACGCAAAGTTATTCGGGCATGGATCTCGCTTTCGGCTACGTCAACAAAACCGACGCGTTGATAGGCACGGTGGAGACGCGCATTTTTTCTGCTTCCGCAAATATCCTGACTTACATACTCATAGCAATCGGCATTGTATGCGCCGTTGTTTCGCTCTTCGGTAAGGGCGGA
This sequence comes from Christensenellaceae bacterium, assembly GCA_948482865.1. GTDB lineage: Bacteria > Bacillota > Clostridia > Christensenellales > Borkfalkiaceae > Coproplasma. Next base: position 2,109 of record CAOMHR010000155.1, on the reverse strand, counting down.
AAAATTCTTCCGTTAATAGCGGTGGCTTCGCTTATTGCGGCGGGTGTTCTGTACTTCTTAATAATTCAGCTTTGCGCGCCTTATACCAAACTCGAAGGCGATTTAAAGGACGAATATATCAGCACAATAAAAGAACAGCTTAAACTGGGAGCGGGTGCGATAGTAGGCGGAATTTTCTCTGTTCTCGCAGGCGTTGCCGCGCTTGTTCCGCTTTTCGTAAAATCAAAATAATTTTAAAATAAATAATAAGCCGCGCGTGCTGTGCACGCGCGGCTGTTTTTATGTAAAGTGAAATCAGTCTGCATCGTCGCGTATGGCGTAATATTTTGCAAGCCCGCCCGAAGAAGTTTCGCGGTAGCTGTTAAGCAAATCTATCCCCGTGTTGTACATTGTTTTAACTATAACGTCGAAGCTGATTTTGCGCGAGTCTGTCAGAAAATTTGCAAGCGACAGAGCGTTTATCGCACGCATGGCGGCAACCGCGTTGCGCTCTATGCAGGGTATCTGAACTAAACCCGCAATGGGGTCGCATGTCAGCCCGAGATGGTGTTCCATAGCAACTTCGGCGGCGTATTCAATTTGACCCAGCCCCATTTCAAACAATTCTGCAAGCGCGGCGGCAGCCATAGAACAAGCCGAGCCGATTTCCGCCTGACAGCCGCATTCCGCGCCGCTTATAGAAGCGTTAGTTTTTATGAGATTGCCGATAATTCCGCCCGCAGCCAACGCCTGTACAATTTGTCTGTCGGAAAAGCCCTTTGTTTCCTGCATATATTTCAGTACCGACGGCACAACCCCGCACGCCCCGCAGGTCGGCGCGGTGACTATAATGCCGCCCGCGGCGTTCTGTTCGCCCGTTGCAAACGCGTAAGAGCATACCAGCCTGTTTTCGCGGGTCTGGGCAGATTCGTCTATGTGGCGCTGGTTAAAAAGTTTTTGCGCCCGCCTTTGCGTTTCAAGACAGCCGGGAAGAGTACCCGAAGTGGTAAGTCCTTCGTGTATTGTCTGTTTCATTCTCTCCCAGATTACGGCAAGGTAGTCCAGAATTTCTTCGCCTTCGCACTCTACTGCGTACTGCCAGAGTCTGATATTGTTTTTCTTGCAGTGCGCTTTAATCTCTTTATATGTGTTCAGCGGATAAATGTTGCCGTCCGCAAAGGGTATGTATTTTTCGGCGGGTTCGCCTTCGAAAACCACGGTTCCTCCGCCCACGCTGTAAACGCGGTGTCTGCATATGCTTTTGTTGTCTTTAAACCCTTCCACGTCCATAGTGTTGGGGTGAACGGGGCAGGGGGCTGTACCGTCCCAGATTACTTCGCATTTTACGGGCGCGAAGGTAAGCGTAATAATTTTGTCCGTGCGGTGTCCTTTGCCCGTCATTGCAAGCGAACCGTAAAGGGTTACTTTAAAAAGGTCCGCCTGCGGGTAGCGCTCTTTCATAATTTGCGCGGCTCTTTCGGGACCCATTGTGTGCGAACTCGAAGGTCCCCTGCCGATTTTGTATAACTCACGCAGCGATTGCATAATTTACTCCGTCTGAATAATTGCTCTTTCCATATTTTAAACTGCGGCTTAAATTTTGTCAATACTATTGAAAAAAATAAATATTTGCAGTATAATATAATCAGTAGCAAAACAATAAAATACCGAAGGCGGGATTTTATTGTAAATTCAAAGGAGTACTGTTATGAAAAGCAACCGTTTAAGACTTAAAACAGGCGCGCTTATTGCCGCGCTTGCGCTGGTTTTCGGCATTGCCGCAATTCCGGCGGTATCTGCGGGCGCAAACTCGGCGCAAAAGGACTGGTACGGCAGCGCGTCGTCCGGTATGCTTATTACCGACGAAAACTGTCCCGTAATTGTGGAGAGCGAAACGCTTGCCTTTGATATACAGACTTTCCCCGCCAATTATTATTACGATCAGGAAGAATTCGACGCTTACGATGCAATGGTAACTGCGCATTACAATTTTTACAATCCTGCGGATTACGAAGTGAATATGACCCTTGTGTTTCCTTTCGGGGAATACGCGTCGTATCTTGGCGAACACATTGACGAAAGCGGCAAATACCTTGTAACGGCAGGCGGCGAAAGAATTGAAAGTTCTGT
>CAOMHR010000154.1 GCA_948482865.1 Christensenellaceae bacterium | reverse complement strand
GTATGGACGGCTGCGAGTATATTTCAAGGGCGAGCGAAAATATTCCGCTGGACGTAAAACTCCAGCTTCCGTCCTGCGTCCCCGCGACTCCGTTTGAAACGAGCGGCGCGCGCCTTGACGGCGGTGAAATTTCAAAACAGATTAAAAAAGATTATATATTCGGTCTGGGCGAATTTATGAATTACCCCGGCGTTATAAACTGCGACAGGGACGTAATTAAAAAACTTGAAGCAGCCCATACCGAAGGGAAAATTATAGACGGACACGCCCCCGCGGTGTACGGCAAGGAGCTGAACGCCTATCTCTGCGGCGGCATTACCACCGACCACGAGTGCGTGACAAAGGAAGAGATTGAAGAAAAAGTCTCAAAGGGTATGTATATTCATATCCGTCACGGTTCTTCCACGCAGAATCTGGGCAACGCCAAATTCATAAACGCTCGCAATTCAAGGCGTTTTATTCTCTGCACCGACGACAGGCACGCCGCGGATTTAAAGGAAAAGGGACATATCGACGACGCGCTGAGAAGGCTGGTAAAGGACGGACTGGACCCCGTTACGGCGGTCACGTGCGCAACGCTGAACTGCGCGGAATGTTATAATCTGAAGTGGCGTGGCGCAATTGCGCCTTTCTGGTTCGCCGACCTTGTGGTTGTCGACGGGTTGAAAAACTTTAACGCGCTCTACGTTCTGAAGGACGGAAAACTTGTCGCAAAGGACGGCAAAGCCCTGTTCGACACTTCAAAGCGCTATCTTCCCAAAACGGTTTTAAATACCGTTCATCTGAAAGAGCTTTGCGCGGACGATTTTAAAATAAGCATAAAGGGCAATAAAGTCAGGGCTATGACCATAGAACCCGGCGGGGTGGTCACTGGTTGCGAAATAGTCGAAGTCAGAAACGAAGACGGCGACATAAACGTAAAGGGGACCGACCTTCTGAAACTTGCCGTGGTAGAGCGCCATAAGATGACGGGCAATATCGGCAAGGCGATATTCAAGGGCTACGGCTTAAAGGGTGGCGCAATGGGAATTACCATAGCGCACGACTCGCACAATATCATTCTTCTGGGCGACGACAACGCCGCAATGGCGAAAGCCGCAAACAAACTCAAAGAAATAGGCGGCGGTATGGTGCTTGTGGAAACGGACGGCGAAACCCATTATCTTACCCTTGACGTTGCCGGACTTATGTCTTCCTGCGACGCGGAAAATCTGCAAAGTTACAGCCGCGCCATTATAGAGCAGGCGCACGGTATGGGCGTAAAACGGGAGTACGAAGCCTTTATGTCGCTGGCGTTTTTATCGCTTGCGGTTATCCCCAGACTCAAAATACTGGACACGGGACTTTTCGACGTGGAAAAATTTGCGTTCACCACTCTGGAAGCAGAATAATCGGTTATAAGGTTTTTGCCGCCGCGCATTGTGCGCGGCGGCATTTAAAATAGAATATAAATGTCAATAAAGTGTTGCGGAAGTTAAGTTTTTCCAAAAAAATACAATTTCCTTTAAAAACAATTTTACTTATTATCTTGAATGTAGTACAATTATACTGACTAATAATGTAGGGTAGTGTACTCTACTCTGCTTTAAAACGGAGTAATTTATGGGCTTAATTAAATTTATACTCGGTTCAGACAGCCGCAGGTCTGTTAAAAAACTTAATAAACTTGCGTTAAAGGTTGAAGAACTCGAACCTAAATACGCGGCTATGTCCGACGACGAATTGAAAGGTCAGACCAAAATTTTAAAGGACAGGCTGGCTGCGGGCGAAACGCTGGACGATATTCTTTTCGACGCGTTCGCAGCTTTAAGGGAAGCAAGCTGGCGCGTGCTGAAGATGAAACACTTCCACGTGCAGATAATAGGCGGCATCTGTCTGCATCAAGGACGAATTGCCGAAATGAAGACGGGCGAAGGTAAAACTCTCGTTTCCACCCTGCCCGCATATCTCAACGCGCTGACGGGCAAGGGCGTTCATATCGTCACCGTCAACGATTATCTCGCAAAGCGCGACGCAGAGTGGATGGGCAAAGTCCACAAATTCATGGGTTTGACCTGCGGCGTGGTTGTCCCCGGTATGGACGACGAAGAAAAGAAAAAGGCGTATCAGTGCGACATTATTTACGCAACCAATAACGAACTCGGTTTCGACTATTTAAGGGACAACCTTAAAACTTCAATCCCCGCAATGGTGCAGAGAGAACTCAACTTCTGTATAATCGACGAAGTCGACTCGATTCTCATTGACGAAGCGAGAACGCCTTTGATTATCTCCGGCAGGGGCGGCGAAAGTTCCAAGCTGTACGAAGACGTGGACAAATTCGTAAGAACGCTTTCGGGCGGCTTTGACGACGACAAAAAGGACGCGGAGAAAAAGAGCCCTTCAAAGAAGAAAAAGGATTTAAACAAGGACGAACAGGAAGCCAGCGACCAGCTTGCGAAAATATTGCAGGAAATGGAAAACTGGGACTATATCATAGACAGAAAGGACAAGTCCGTAACCATAACCGAAAAGGGCGCGGAAAAAGCGGAGCGGTTCTTTAATATAGCCAATCTCGGCGATATAGAAAACGCCGATTTAAACCACCACATACAGCAGGCTTTGAAAGCGCACGAGCTTTTCAAGCGCGACGAAGATTATATAGTTTCCGCCGACGGCGAAATTCTGATAGTAGACGAATTTACGGGACGCGTCCTGAACGGAAGGAGATATTCCGACGGACTTCACCAGGCAATCGAAGCCAAGGAAAAAGTTAAGGTAAAGGACGAAAACAAGACTCACGCAACCGTAACTTTCCAGAACTATTTCAGACTTTATTCAAAACTTTCGGGTATGACGGGTACCGCCAAGACCGAAGAAGACGAATTCAGAACCATATACTCGTTAGACGTAGTGGAAATCCCTACCAACCGCCCCGTACAAAGGGTGGATTATGCCGATATGATTTACTCTACGGTGGAAGGCAAAAAGAAAGCTATCGTCAACGAAGTTGTCGAAAGACACGAGAAAGGTCAGCCCGTGCTTATCGGTACGGTGACCGTAGACAAATCTGAAGAAATTTCAAGGCTCTTGCGCCGCAACGGCGTTAAGCACAACATTCTGAACGCGAAGAACCACGAACGCGAAGCCGAAATAGTGGCGCAGGCGGGCAGATACGGCGCTGTAACCATTGCTACAAATATGGCGGGGCGCGGAACCGATATTCTTTTGGGCGGCAACCCCGAATACCTTGCCAATAAGCGTATGCGTGAAGAAGGCTTTGACCACGAAATGATTGAAGTCGCAATTTCTTACGCCGACCGCGAATTTACCGAAGAAGAAAAAGCCGCGCGCGCAAGATACGCCGAACTTTACGAAATGTACAAAAAAGAAACGGACGCCGAAAAGGAAAAAGTTATAGCGGCGGGCGGTCTGTGCATTCTCGGTACCGAGCGTCACGAATCGCGCCGTATAGACAACCAGCTCCGTGGACGAAGCGGACGTCAGGGCGACCCCGGCGACTCGATATTCTTTATCTCGCTTGAAGATGACCTTGCAAAACGCTTCGGCGGCGAGAGAATGAAGCAGCTTTACAACGTATTCAAAATAGAAGAAGACCAGTGTCTGCAATCCAAAATGCTTTCGCGCTCGATTGAAAACGCGCAAAGGGCAATCGAAGGCAGAAACTTCGGCATCAGAAAGCACACCCTGCAATACGACGAAGTAATGAACGAACAGCGTAAAACCATCTACGGCGAACGTATGAAGGTTTTGAAGGGCGAAGACGTTCACGAACAGATGCTCAAATATATCCCCGACTACATTGCAAAGGTTGTCGGCGAGACGGTCAACACCG
>CAOMHR010000153.1 GCA_948482865.1 Christensenellaceae bacterium | reverse complement strand
CTATATCGGCGTAGGTCTTACCCAGTGGACGGTGCCCATGTATACCACGACGACCGACGAAGACGGAACTTTGCATTACTGGAATTCGAGCGGACAGGAAGTCACGCCGGAAGAAGCTGGCAACGTAGACCCCATTCCGCCTAAAAACGGCACTTACGTAAACGCTTACAGGAACGATTACGAGTTCCCCGACAACAGCAGTTATAAATCGGACTACTACTATATAAGGGATTACAACTATAACTACGTTGGCGAACCCAAGGATTATTCAACCTGGGACGAAGGCGTGAAAATTCTGAATTGCAACAAGCAGCCTTGGGACAACAATACTGCAATAGAAAATCTGTTAAAAGAAGGGCAGGATACTTTCTTCCATACTAATAACGCAAGCAATTATGGAAACGGTCCTATGATTCTTGAACTGGATATGGGCAAGGAATGCGCGGCAAACAGCGTTACTTTCTACGGCAGAACTACGCACGCGGCTAATACCGCTGCTCAGGGGCTTCCCAAAGAATTTACCGTTGAAGTCAGTATGGACGGCGAAACTTATGCCGACGCGGGTACTTACACCAACACTGTTGGCGGCGCGTACAGCGCAACGGTAAAACTGAACGGTACTTACAGGTTCCGTTACGTAAGACTTACGATTAATTCAACCCACAGCAACAATAAACACTTCATTTTGAGCGGAATAAAGTTTACCGAACAATTCAGTCTTACAGGCAACGGGGCGAACGTTATAAAACCCGATAACGTCACCTATTCGGACGGATTTAAATGCGTACAGACCTTCTCTTGCTTCGGTCACGCTTATCTCGGAAAGAACGGCGATACCGTAAAGTTTACTTTTGAAGGAAAGCGTCTTGCGGTTCTCAATACCGCCACATACGGCAAGAATTACGAAGTGTGGATTGACGGCAAAAAGTGCGACTCAATAGAAGTTGCCCCCGTGACGGGCGCGTACGGAATTTATTACCTTTCACAGGAGCTTGAAGAAGGGGCGCACAGCGTTGAAATAAGATGCACCGGCGAAGCGTGCTTCGATTCGTTTGCGTTCTATTCGTAAAAAAATACAATACTAAAATTTTACGGCTGACCGAGAAGCGGTCAGCCGTATTTTTGTTGCAAACAGGTATTGCCAAAACCGTGCTGTCGTAGTATAATTTAACCACTGTTTAAAAAGGCGGTCGGTGTATGCTTGGTCTTGACAAAGTGCAAATCCGTTACGCGGAAAACGCGGACAAAGATTTCTGGTTTTCGTTGGATAAATACATAACCCATTCTGAATTTGAAAATAAAATCAGAGATAAGCGTTGTTACGTTTTATTTTTCTGCGGACGTCCGGCGGGTATCTTGCGATACAATTTGTTTTGGGACAATACGCCGTTTTGCACCCTTTTGTACGTCCATGAAGAGTTCCGCAATAGGGGTTTAGGTAAAATTCTTATGGAGCATTGGGAGCGCGAAATGTCGGCGTCAGGTTACGGTCTGGTTTTGACTTCTACGCGTTCGGACGAAGATGCGCAGCATTTTTACCGTAAACTTGGATATAAAGATTGCGGTAATTTAAATCTTCGCGGCGAGCCGCAGGAACTGTTTTTGTGTAAGCGTATTATTAAATACGTTGAATTGACGGAAAATAATTTTAATGTTAATTCATTGGACGGCTTTATACGCCGTCAAAAAGTTTCTGAGTGTTGGCGCAGGGACGGGGAAGATTACGCTTTAAAACCCGTAACTTATATTGAAGACTGGTCTTTGGAAGAACGCAGACAGATGGCGGAAAAAATATTAAATTCATTAAAAGGCGGCTCGGCGGCGTTCGGCGCGGTTTGCGGGAATGAAATTGTCGGGTTTGCGTTGATAAATGCGGGGTTGTTCGGCAGCGAAAATCAGTATATAGATCTGGAAGAGTTTTACGTATCCGAACCGTTCCGCAGGGAAGGCATAGGCAAAGCGCTTTTCAATTTGGCTTGCGGCGCGGCGAAAAATTTTGGCGCGGTAAAACTGTATATTTCCGCCCATTCCGCAATGGATAGCATAGCGGCGTATAAAAGTTACGGCTGTGTGTTCGCAAAGGAAGTGAACAAAATTCTTGCGGAAAAAGAACCTTTTGATTTGCAGTTGGAGTTCATGTTAAAATGAAAATTTACGAAGTGACGGATAAAAAAGAATATTTGCCCCTGTTGCTCATTGGAGACGAACAGGAAAGTATGATAGACCGCTATATACAAGAAAGCGTAATGTACGTTCTGGACGACGGCGGAGTTAAGGGCGGAATTGTCGTCTGCAAAGTCGCGGACAGCGTTCTTGAAATTAAAAATCTGGCGGTCTTACCCGATTGCCGTCGCAAGGGGTACGGACGGGCGTTGATAAATTTTATCTGCGAAAAGTACAAAACCCGGTTTTCCGTGGTGCAGGCGGGGACGGGCGACAGTCCGTTAACAATTCCTTTTTACGAAAAATGCGGCTTTGTAAAATCGCACGCGGTAAAGAATTTTTTTCTTGAAAACTACGACCGCCCCATAATAGAAGGCGGCGTCAGACTCGTAGATATGATTTATCTTAAAAAGAAACTTTAATTCCAAAATAATTTTTTGTAAAGGCGGTTCGTTTTACGACCCGCCTTATTTAACTAATGTACTGTCTTTATTTTTCAAACAGATTGTTGATTTTATTTAGCTCGATCATTTCAATAACCTTGTTTCTCTTTTTTGCGTAGCTAATCGTGTACCATGCGCCGCCTTTTTCGATACCGTTAAATATTGCAATTACAAGTTCGCTTTTGTCTACAATATAGCGGTTGCGTTTTAACATACATTCCGTGTCGTAGCGCTTTGAAATAAGGCTTACTTTATCCGCGCGTTTTAAAATGCTATCATAGCGCAATTTGTCCGTGTCGCTCCATTTTAATGTCTGGTTTGGGCAAGGAATTGCGCACTCTAACGTAATGGGGTATTTGTTGCGTAGGTTCAGGACAGTTTCCGCAAAGTCCAAATCAACGCCGACAGCCATTCCAGATATAAAATTTGTAATTCCGTATTCGGTAATTGCAAGTTCTGTTTTTTCTGCAAGTGTTTTCAAATAGGAATAATGCTTTTGTTTGTCAACGCCGTATTTAAACGGAAAACCCTTCGGACGGTGTCCTGTGCAGCAGCAATTTTTTGTCATAATTATTTTCCTTTAAAATATTTGTGGTTTTTAATAAAAACTTATAAATATTATAGTTGTTGTTTGGCTTTTATGCAAGTATAATAAGTATCAAATAGCATAAAATTCTCGTAAGGTTGAAGTTTGGCTTTAATGCAAGGGGTTATTATGTCTATTTCGAATATTTTTAAAATTAGAATAACGGAGTTGGTGGAAGATTGCGAAGTCAATAAGTCTGAATTGCCGAAATTAATCGGTATTGATTATCGTTCACTTTCAAATTCATTAAATTACGGTATAATTCCGTCACCAAGAATTTTAATTCGCATAGCAAACTACTTTAACGTATCTATAAAATATTTGCTTGGTACTACGGACGACGAATATTTTAATCAAGCAACAGCGCAAAGCGATTTTAAAACGCGTTTCGATTTTTTGTGTAAGGAAAAAGAAGTTACACATTATAAAGTCAGTAAAGATGTGCATTTTGACCAAAGTTATATTACACGTTGGTTTAATAAAAACTATTTGCCGTCATTAGAGCTTTTAGAATTAATAAGCGATTATTTTAAAGTTTCGGTAGATTACTTACTCGGCAGAACGGATGATAGAAATTGAAGAAGCAGGAAGTATTTAAACTTCTTGCTTCTTTAATTTTAAAACAGATGTAGACCATAAACTTGC
>CAOMHR010000152.1 GCA_948482865.1 Christensenellaceae bacterium | reverse complement strand
TTGTACTTGACATATTTATTATAACAAATCAAAACGGATTTTGTATCGTTAACCCGAAATAGGGCTGAAATTTTTAATTCAAAAATGAATTAGCGATTTATTTTTGTAAGATTGTGATAAAATTTGATTATGACTTTCGCAATAAGGTTAAAAGAATTAAGAGAAAATAATTTATTCAGCCAAAAAAGACTTGCAGAAGAAACGGGAATAAGTAGTTCGGCAATAGCGCGTTGGGAGTTAAATCAGGCTCAACCCAACATTTCGGCTATAATAACGTTGGCAAACTTTTTCGGCGTAACGGTGGACTATCTGCTTGGCATAAGCGAATATTAAACGCGTTTAGTTGCAAAAAGCATATAAGTATTGTATAATATTATGGTAATTTAACGGACGGAGAAAAGTATGATTAAGGTATCGGACAGAATTTCGGCAATTGCGCCTTCGATGACCCTTGCCATTTCGGCAAAGGCAAACGAATTGAAAGCGGCGGGCGAAAAGGTCATCAATTTCGGCGTTGGCGAACCGGATTTCAACACCCCCGCGCACATAGTTCAGGCGGCAAAGGACGCGCTTGACAAGGGGCGCACAAAATACGTCGCGGCGGCAGGCTTGCCCGCGCTTAAAAAACTGATTTGCAAAAAGCTGAAAGAAGAAAACAACCTTGATTATCAGCCGTCGCAGATAATAATTTCAAACGGCGCAAAGCACTCTATTTTCAACGCGCTGTTTGCAACGCTTAACCCCGGCGACGAAGTTCTCATTCCCAAGCCCTACTGGCTCACTTATCCCGAAGTGGTGAAATCATGCGGCGGCATACCCAGCTACATATATTCCACGCCGAGACACGGCTACAAAATTACCGCCGCCCAGCTTGAAGCGGCAATAACCCCGCGCACTAAAATGCTTATTTTCAACTCGCCCAGCAACCCCACGGGCGCGGTCTATACCGAAAAGGAAATACGCGCGATTGCGGAAGTCTGCTTAAAACACGGACTTATTGTAATTTCCGACGAAATTTACGAAAAACTGATTTACGGCGGGCAGGCACATTTTTCCATCGCGGAAGTATCGCCCGAAATGAAAGAGCAGACGATTGTAATAAACGGCGTTTCGAAGTCGTTTGCAATGACGGGTTGGCGACTGGGCTATCTTGCCTGTCCCGAAAACGTGGCAAAGGCGATTGCTTCGTTCCAGAGTCACTCTACTTCCAACGTGAACACAATGACCCAGTACGCCACCGTTGCCGCGTTCGAAGGGGATATGAAACCCGTGCAGGATATGGTTAAGGCATTCGGCGAAAGGCGCAGGAAGATGCTTGAAATTCTGGACGGCATGAAAGAGCTGGGGCTTGACTACGTTAAACCCGACGGCGCGTTTTACGTAATGCTGCTGTGCGACAACCTGTACGGCAAAACTTTCAAAGGCAAGAAGATAGGCGGAAGTATGGACGTCGCCGATATGCTTCTGGAATATAAAAAGGTGGCTATAACTCCGGGCATATGCTTCGGCGACGACGACGCGGTACGTCTTTCGTACGCGCTTTCAACCGAAGATATGGTTGTGGGACTTGAAAAGATTGCCGAATTTGCGCGCGAGTGCGAATAAACGTTAAAAAAAATTTGTAAAATTTTAAAAAATGGTCTTGTATTTCACCGCGATAACTGGTAAAATATAAGCGACCAGGAGGATTATTCAATGATTAAAATTATTTACGGACCTAAGGGCGAAGGCAAAACCAAACAGCTTATAGACGGGGCGAACAGACACGCCGAAGAGGCAAAGGGTCTCAGCGTATTTATCACCGATACAAAGAGATATATGTACGACCTGTCCCGCGGCGTCAGATTTATCGACGTAACGGATTGGGCGGTTGCCGGCGAAGACGCTCTCTGCGGATTTGTAAAGGGAATTGCCGCAAGCGACGGCGATTACGAATATATGTACATAGACGGTCTTGCGCGCATTGCGGGCAAGGAACTTAAAGACTTGGCGGGCATATTCTATATGCTTGACAAAATTTCAAACGAAAACAAAATAGTTATAACCATAACTTGCAGTTGCACTAAGGAAGAACTTCCCGAATTTGTTGCAAAATACGCTTAACCGGCAAATGTTCTACGGACGGCGTTAAAGCCGTCCGTAGTTGATTTTTAAGGCAGGACAATTATGAAATTTATAAGTACGCGGGGCGGAGAAAGCGTTTCGGGCGCGCAGGCAATAGTAAAAGGGCTGTCGGACAACGGCGGTCTTTTCGTGCCGGAAAAATTCCCGCGGGTAAGTTTGCAGGAAATTGAAAATATGTGCGGGCAGAGTTATCCCGAACGCGTGGCTACGGTACTTTGCAAACTTTTGGACGACTACGGCGAGAGCGAGCTCAAAGCCGCGTGCGAACAGGCTTACGCTAAATTCGAAGGCGACCCCGCGCCCCTTGTAAAGCTGGACGACGGCGTTTACATGCTCGAACTTTTTCACGGACCCACCTGCGCGTTCAAGGATATGGCGCTTACGCTGTTGCCGTACCTTTTGCGCAAGGGCTGCGATATGTGCGGCATCAAGGACGAAATTCTGGTGTTAACCGCAACTTCCGGCGATACGGGCAAAGCCGCGCTTGAAGGGTTTAAAGACGTGAAAGGCGTTAAAATTGCGGTGTTCTATCCCGCGGAAGGCGTTTCGGGTATGCAGAAGCTGCAAATGTGCACGCAGGACGGCGGCAACGTGAACGTGGTGGCGGTAAAGGGAAACTTCGACGACTGCCAGACCGCGGTTAAAGAAATTTTTTCAAACGCGGAATACGCCAAAATTTTAGCCAAGAAAAAGGTGCGCCTGTCGTCGGCAAATTCAATAAACTTCGGAAGACTCGCGCCGCAGATAGCTTATTATTTTTCGGCGTATGCGGACCTGCTGTCTTCCGACCAGATAACGCCGGGAGAGCAGATAGATTTCACCGTTCCCACGGGCAACTTCGGCAATATACTTGCGGGTTACTATGCAAAACTTATGGGTCTGCCCGTAAGAAGGTTGCACTGCGCATCCAATAAAAACAACGTTTTATGCGACTTTTTCAATAAGGGTGAATACGATATAAACCGTGAATTTTACAAGACCACTTCGCCGTCTATGGATATTCTGGTATCTTCCAATCTGGAACGGCTGTTGTTTGAAATTTCGGGCAGGGACGCGGAACTTACCGCCGCAAGAATGTCCGCATTGAAAACCGAAGGGAAGTATACCGTCACGGACGCGGAAAGGGAAAAACTTGCCGCAACGTTCGACGGCGGCTGTGCGGACGACGACGAGTGCGTCGAAGCGATGTACGACGTATTCATAGATACGGGCTATACTATGGACACGCACACGGGTTGCGCCATGAAAGTTGCCGTAGACTGGTTTGAAAAAAATAAAAAGGACGAAACCAGGATGGTTATCGTTTCAACGGCTAACCCCTACAAGTTCCCGCAGGACGTGCTTTACGCCATTACGGGCAACGACGCAAAGGACAGTTTCAAGTGCATTAAACGTCTGCACGCCGCAACCGCTATGGCAGTGCCCAAACAGCTTTCGTCCCTGCGCGACAAGCCCGTCCGTTTTAATACGACGGCGGACGCGGGCAAACTGTTTGACGAAGTTTTAAAATTTTTGGGTTAAGATATTTTCTTAAAATCCCGCCGCGCAAAATGCGCGGCGGGATTTAAAATTCAACAAGCTCGGAATATAAGTTGGTGTCACCCTGAGCGTAGTCGAAGGGTCCCTTGCATAAGACGGAACGCATGGAGATTCTTCTCCGCTGCGCTCCGCTCAGAACGACAATGCGGGCAAGATTATTAATCAGGCTCAGAATGACATGGTGGTATAGTGTAGCAATAAAAGTGTTGTCACCCTGAGCGTAGCCGAAGGGTCTTTGTCATTCTGAGCGTAGTCGAAGAA
>CAOMHR010000151.1 GCA_948482865.1 Christensenellaceae bacterium | reverse complement strand
AGCCGCGGAACAAGAGATTCAAATCCTTTTTCTCTTCCACAAACCTGCCGTCCACCAGAACGTCAAGACAGTTAAGAATGCGCAGAACGGTGTCCATATCGCCCTTTTTACCGGTGAGCAAATCCCGCTCGTAATCGTAGCCGGTGTAGCACCAGAACGACTTATCGGGATACTTTTCGCGCAAACGCTCTAAAAACGGCGCAAGAACTTCCGCATTCTCGGGTTCGAACGGGTCGCCGCCGAGCAGGGTAAAACCCTTTATATAGTCGGGGGCAAGCCCTTCGATTATCTGATTTTCAACTTTTTTGGTAAAAGATTTACCGTACGAAAAGTCCCAGGTTTCGGGGTTGAAACAGTTTTTGCAACGGTTGCGGCAACCGCTCACATAGAGCGACACCCTTACCCCCGGTCCGTTGGACACGTCGTACCATTTTATTTTTGCATAATTCATAAGCGTAAACGCCCCGTTTAATCGCGTATCTTTAATTTTTTAACGTAAAATTATAAGTGAAGTACGCGCGCCTTTATTTCCTTCGTCTTGCCGACGTTCCAGAAATTTTCACCGAGATATCCGCAGGTACGGCGGGTAACGTTCATCTTGCGCTGGTCCTTGTTGTGACACACGGGACACTCCCACTCGTTGTCTTCGTTAATTACTATTTCGCCGTCGAAGCCGCACAGGTGGCAGTAATCGCTCTTGGTGTTGAATTCCGCGTACTGGATATTGTCGTAAATAAATTTAACCACGTCTTCCATAGCCGTAAGGTTGTGGCGCATATTGGGTATTTCAACGTAGGAAATAGCTCCGCCCGAAGAAATCTGCTGGAACTGGCTTTCAAACGTGAATTTTGAGAAAGCGTCTATGTCTTCGCGCACGTCAACGTGATAGCTGTTTGTATAATAGCCCTTGTCGGTCACGTCGGGAATGTCGCCGTACTTCGCCTGGTCTATCCTTGCAAAGCGGTAACAGAGCGACTCTGCGGGCGTGCCGTAAAGTCCGAAGCCCAGACCGGTTTCCTTCTTCCACTTTTCGCAGTGTTCCCTGAGACAGTTCATAACTTTAAGCGCAAATTCCGTGCCTTCGGGCTTGGTGTGGGATACGCCCTTGACAAGTTTTGTAAGCTCGTAAAGACCTATATATCCCAGCGATATGGTGGAATAGCCGTCCATTAAATATTTATCTATTTTTTCGCCGCTTTCAAGCCTTGCAATCGCGCCGTACTGCCAGTGAACGGGAGATACGTCGCTGGTGACGCCGACAAGCGCGTTGTGGCGGCACATCAAAGCGTCATAGCAAAGCTGCAACCTTTCTTCAAGAATTTCCCAGAACTTGCTTTCGTCGCCGTGGGCAAGAATACCGCACTGGGGAAGATTTATTGAAACGACGCCCTGGTTGAACCTGCCTTCGAACTTATAGTTGCCGTTTTCGTCCTTCCAGGGGGACAGGAACGAGCGGCAGCCCATGGGCGAGAATACGTTGCCTTCGTAATTTTCGCGCATTTTCTTTGCCGAAATATAGTCGGGGTAAAGGCGTTTTGAAGAGCATTTTACCGCAAGACGGGTAAGGTAGTCGTACTTGCCGCCTTTAAGGCAGTTGTTTTCGTCTAAGACGTAAATGAGTTTGGGGAACGCGGGAGTTACGTAAACGCCCTTTTCGTTTTTGATGCCCTGGTAACGCTGTTTGAGAATTTCTTCCACTATCATAGCGTTCTCTTCGATATACTCGTCGTTTTCGTCAAGATACAAAAACAGGGTTACGAAGGGCGACTGACCGTTGGTGGTCATCAGCGTATTAATCTGGTACTGTATGGTCTGAACGCCCGCTTTAAGCGCTTCCTTCAAACGCATTTCCACAAAACGAGCCTTTGTCGCGTCGTCAAGCGTGTCGCCGAAAGTTACGTTGCACTGCTCTATATACTTCTCTTTCGACCGTCTTAAATACTTGCCTAAATGCGCAACGTTGACCGACTGCCCGCCGTACTGCGACGATGCGACAGAAGCTATAATCTGCGTGGTCACCGTGCAGGCGGTCTGGAAAGACTTAGGGCTTTCAATCATTTTGCCGTTCATAACGGTGCCGTTGTCCAGCATGTCCTTAATATTTATAAGGCAGCAGTTGAAAATGGGCTGTATGAAATAGTCCGCGTCGTGGAAATGTATCGCGCCTTCCTTGTGGGCTTTCGAAATATGTTCGGGCAACAGGATACGGTTTGTCAGATCCTTTGAAACTTCGCCCGCGATAAGGTCGCGCTGCGTGGACGCAGTGCGCGCGTTTTTGTTGGAGTTTTCCTCCATAACGTCTTTATTGTCGTTTTTAATGAGCGAAAGTATGCTGTCGTCCGTGGTATTGGCTTTGCGGACAAGCGCGCGCTCGTAGCGGTAAAGAATGTAAGCCTTCATAAGCGGATACTTACGAAGCTCCATTAAATGCTCTTCCACAAGGTCCTGTATCTGCTCTACGAGCATACGGGTCCTGTGACGGGAAGCAATATCTTCCACGATTTCGGCAATCTGAGTTTCGGTAACCCTGTCTTCAAAGTCAACCGCCTCGTTCGCCTTGCTTATGGCGACGAGAATCTTGTTCTTGTCGAATTCGGCGGTAGAGCCGTCGCGTTTTATTACTTTCATGTCATTCTCCTTCTGCGCCTGCCGTAAAAATCGGTTCAGTGTTGATAATACCACATATTTTGTGGGTTGTCAATGCCCCGACCACAATATATTGTGGTTTTTGCCTTTTTCAGGGGGCAGTGCAATCAAGTATAGACTACCCCGCGGGCGTTTGTCAAGACCTGCGGCGAAAATTTTTTTATGAAAATTTCAAAAGCCCTTTTTTGAGACTTTTATGAAAATTATTCTCATTATAACATTTTCATTTTGTAAACTTTTCAAGAAACTTAAGGTCTATCTTCCACTCTCTGACGCCGTTGCGGCGGCGGTGGTCCGCAGTCGCTTCGCCGAGAGCCTTTCTGTACTCCGCATAATTGCAGCCGTTCACCTTCATAAAGTGTTCCGAAGCCCGCTCTTCGCCGCCCATAAGGGTTGTTCTGCCGATATGTATGACTTCGTGGCAGGCTTTGCATACCGCAACCACGTCCGATAGCCGCTGTACTTCGTTCTCTTCGTCGTAAGTCCACCTTTCGTGCGCTTCAAGCCGTTTTACGGGCGCGCCGCAAATCATACATTTGCCGTCCGCGCGGGAATACGCTTCCCTGCGCACCACGTCCCACTGCGCGGGCGATAAAATACTTCTTAAATTGCTGTACCAACAACTGTCGGGGACAAGCTCGAAATTAAGTTTATGCTCCATACCGCTATTATAATACTAATTTCCGATAATATCAAGCCGAGCCGTTCGGGCAAAATCAACAAAAAACAGCGCGGACGTTATGTCCGCGCCGCAATTTGGTTTTAAACCTTTACGTTAATCTATACTGTCGTAAAACCCGTCAACATCGGAAAAATCGTTCCTGCTGTCGCGCTCTATACGCTTCGGCTGTTTCTGGGTTGTATCGACGGTCGTTGTCGTGGTCACAACCGCGTCGGGCGGATAGACCGCATGCATATTCGCCGTTTCGGGCTCGGGGGCGGGCAGTTCCGCAACGGGCGCGGACTGGGGCAAAACACCGTTGCCGCGCACCGCCGAAGCTATCACCGCGCCTATAAACTCGGGGGAAAGCTCGTGCAATTTTTCACCCGAAGACGCCGTCCTTGCGTCTTTAAGCTGTTCCATTTTCAGCTTCATAATTTCAAGCTCGGTTTTCAGCGCGGTAATTTCCTTTTCGGACTTCAACGCCGCTATTTCCTTATCGGCGTTTTCGGCTTTCATTCCCGCAAACTGCGCGAACATCATAGCCATCATTTCAGTCATACCCATACCGCCGGCAGACTGCTGGGGCGCGATTGTCTGAACGGGCTGTTGCATTGCCTGCATAGGTTGCTGTACAGGCGTCTGCGGTTGT
>CAOMHR010000150.1 GCA_948482865.1 Christensenellaceae bacterium | reverse complement strand
CTGCCGCGTTGCCGCTGCCTTCTTTATACTGCCAGTTGATTACGCTGAAGTCTATCGACCCAGAACCGATTGTGAACGCGTACTCGTACTTGCCGTTTGCGATGCTGTAGTTCTTGTTCGACGCTGCACTCGTAAGCTCCACGCACAATTTATAACTGCCAGAGCTTGCTATCTGCGATACGTCCAACGTATTTGTTGTTGCATCTACGCCCGTTGTCAACGGGTTTGCAGTGTCGCCGTCCTTGATATAGTACAAGTTCAGTTCAAAATCAGGAGTACTGATCCCGCTCGCTACGGCGTTTACCGTCATATTGCCCGCAGAGCCAAAATCGAACGTGGGGTTGCTCACCGACGTCGTACTGTTCGTTGTGTTTATCGTCAGCTCTTTCTTGTTGATTGTAATTGTCTTGCTCTGGTCCGTGGACGTGTTGTCCGACCACATATAGTTAGGGCTTGTTAATTTGAACTTTACGGTATATACTGCGGCGTCTGTTGCTTTGAACTTCTCGTTCGCACTGTCCCACGTCACCGTTGTGCCCGCTACACTGGACGTCAGTCCCGACGTGTTCACCGTCATCTTTGTACTGTCGTAATTGCTGACGCTAAACTCGTATTCTCCACCTTTATAAGTTTGCGTGGCATTCAGCACCGTGGGGATTGTTACTGATTCACGGTTTATCGTAAACGTCAGTGTCTTTTCACTGGAACTGCCGTCTGTCCAGGTTATGCCTGCCGCTATCGCTGCCGACGTTAAGTTGAACTTTATTTTATACGTTCCCGCTTCTTTTGCTGTTAACGTTCTGTTTACAGCTATCGCGCTTAAATTGTAAGTACTTGCCGCTATTGTTGTACCGTCAAAATACTTCGCTTCGACTGTAGTATCTATGTTGTTATATGCCGTTGTATAATTGATAGTGTTAAACTCGCCTGTGATTGTAGGCGCGTCGTATGCAAAATCAAAAGTCTTATTTGTTCCGTCATAGGTTTCAGGTGTTGTATCAGTTGTTGTCGGCACACCTACTTTTTCTACAGTAACCTTGAAATTCGTAAATGTCAATGAACCATTGTAACTCCAATTACCACCATCAACTATACCAAAAAAATAATAAGACTGCACTGCCATTACTTTATCAGAATTAGTATCATTATAAAAATAAACACTATTATCTGTTAAATGACTACCATGATTAGCGACAGAAGTGTTCGGATTACCATGAGTTTGCCCACTGCAACCAGGCTGTAACACTCGGTCAGTAAATGAACTGGACTTAATCTCAAAATCATTGGCAGCAGGTTCATTAATATCAATCCACTTATCCGAAAGTCCGTGCCCACGACCGTTTTGACCTGACAGTGAGAAATTATAACTCATATCAATAGTGTAAACCGTATAAGCAGGTACAGTTACTTCCAAAATTACAGGTATCGTACCAAAAGCAAAAACATTACCGCTATTTGAAGTCACTGTAATAGACTTATTGCTAGCATCAGCCGTCATAGTTATATTGCTGCAAGATGTATCCGTCAACGAACTATAAAAATAAGAAGAAACATAGCTAGAATAAGGTGATATTTTATAATATTTTGCTGTACCGAACGATAATGTCGGTTGATTTACTGTTGCAGCGTTAGCCGATTTAATCTCGTTTTTAGGCAAAGCAAAACTTACGCCGAGAGCGACCGTCACAGCGCACAACAAAGCCAGTATTACCGTTAAAAAATTACGCGTTTTAAATTTTTGCATTAAGTATACCCCTTGATAACAAAAAAAGTGTGGCTCCCGAAAGAGACACACTCTGCTATGTAGTATCTCTTACGGTTACCACACCTAATCAACCAAAATCAAGAGTCAATTTTGCATAAAACGAACTATCCCGAAATTCAGTTATCAAGAGATACTAAATGCATACACCTTTGGTGTATCGGGATAGATATATTAAGTTCTGAAAAAGACCCCCTAAGATTAAAGTTGATTAAATGTGGTATAGCAAGTATAGCACAGGGTTTTAAATTTTTCAAGACTTTTTGACAAAATTTTTAAAATTGTGGTTTTCCACATTCTGGTCCACAATATCTTGTGGTTTTGCCGGTATTGCGGGCGTTTTTTGTTGTAATTACGAGCAGAGCGTAGCGAAGCCGAAGAATCCCACTTTCTTTGCGTTAGCCCAAGGGACCCTTCGACTGCGCTCACGGTGACACTTTATTTGTACCCGTTCGGCTACGCTTTTCGCCATATTAATATTTTTTAAATCAAGGTGTGCAAAGAGCCCCTTCGGCTTTGCTCAGGGTAACAAACGCGTAAACCGTCGCTGCGCTTTGTCAGGGCGACAAGGCAATTTTGGGATTGATTTTGCGGGCGGTTTTTTGTTGTCATTCTGAGCAAAGCGTAGCGGAGCCGAAAAATCCCACTTTCTTCGCGTTACCCCAAGGGACCCTTCGACTTCGCTCAGGGTGACAAATGCGAAAACCGTCACTTCGCTCGGGCAGGGTGACAAGGACACGTTGGCGCAGAGACCCTTCGACTTCGCTCAGGGTGACACAAAGAAAATAAAAAAGTAAGGGCCTTTCAGACAAGCCGAAAGGTCCTTACATGAAGAAGAATGATTTGGGCGAAAATTAATTTAAATACTCCAAAAGGAGCTTGTCCGCAACAAGAGCGATAAATTCGCTGTTGGTAGGACGTTCGTTGCCTATGTAAACTTTTGCGCCGAATATCGAAGAAATTGCTTCGGTTCTGCCGCGGTTCCAGGCGACTTCGATTGCGTGACGAATAGCACGCTCTACTTTGCTTGCAGAAGTTTCAAACTTTTTGCCGATTTTCGGATAAAGTTCTTTGGTGACCTTATTGATAATAGTTGGGTCTGCCACCGCCATTTTTATTCCTTCACGCAAGTACTGGTATCCCTTTATGTGGGGCGGTATTCCTATAGTGATAAATATGCTGCTTATTTTCTCGTCAAGAGAATTCATTTTGCGCTTGTCCCTTACTTCGGTTGTAAACTTCCGCTCGTTTGTACGGTGTTCAAGAATATCGCTTATTCTTTCAGCAACATTTTGCGGAGTTACCGGTTTGATAAAAAAGTATACTGCGCCATGGCTTATGGCAAGATTTACAATTTTATCGTTATCGAATTCAGAAATGACGACAGAAACACAGTCGGGATATGTAGATTTTATGTGATCAAGAAGTTTTATCCCGTCAATGCCTTTAAGCATAGGGTCGATAATAGCAACATCGGGTTTAGCTGTTTTTAACGCTTCCAATGCAGCGTCACCCGACAGCGCTGCCGCGCACACATTGTAATTATCAGAGTTGTAAAAATAATCGTTTAATTCTTTAAAATAATTTTCATTGCGCTCAAAAATTGCAACATTGATTTTCATGTTAGTCCTCTCTTATACCCCCGGGTAACTATTGTATTCTTCGGAACAATTAATTGTAAGGGTATTATAGCGCAGAAAAAATCAAATGTAAAGTAATTTTGTAAAAAAATACAAAATATTTTTTACAATTTTTAAAACTTCTTGTCTAATTTTGTAAAAAATACAGCTTACTTAGTCAAAATATCAATATATTCGTCGTAAGATACCTGTTTATCAAATTTTTTGGTGCCGTTTATCTCTATTATCCTGTTTGCAACGGTATTCATAAGCTCCTGGTCGTGCGAGGTAAAAAGCATACAACCCTTAAAATTTTTCATTCCGTTATTAAGAGCTGTAATCGACTCTAAGTCGAGGTGGTTTGTCGGCTCGTCAAGAATAAGGAAATTACTGCCTTCGAGCATCATCTTTGCAAGCATACATCTTACTTTTTCTCCGCCGCTTAAAACCTTTGCCTGCTTTAACGCCTCTTCACCGGAAAACAACATTCTGCCGAGCCAACCGCGAAGATATTCCTCGTAATGGTCCTTTGAAAACTGACTGAGCCACTCCACAAGGGTATAATTGCAACCCTGAAAATACTCGTTGTTGTTTT
>CAOMHR010000149.1 GCA_948482865.1 Christensenellaceae bacterium | reverse complement strand
TTCAAGGAATAGGTTACGGATACAATGTCCGTCGCCGCCCAAGTTATGGTTACGTTCTTATTAGTTGTCGCTTTATCAGCAACGCTCATACTGAAATCGGGCGCAAGCGTATTAATAACGAATGTGTAGTCTATGAAGTTTTCCTCGTCCGTAATTCTCGTTAAGCGAATATCATAACTTCCGCTGTTTTTATCGTTAGCCGTAAATACAAGTTTGCCGCTATTTTCTGTTTCTACCGCTTCGCCGTCTTTTGTAACGGCTACGCTATATTTAGAATTATCATAAGTAAATGTTACGTCCGTTTTAGTCTTGCCATCGCTTTCAACGCCGTCGAGCGTTCCGATAGGTAAAGCCTTGTTGAACGTATATTCCTTTTCTATTACCCGCCCGAAGTTGTCGCGCAGAATTACGGTATAAACGCCGGTGCGGTCAAACAAATACTGAAATTTGTCCGTCGTAACGCCGTTGAGTGTTTCGCCGTTTCTCTTAATTTCAAGCGAAACAACCGTATCAAATTTCTGTTCGAGCGTTATGGTAATATCGAATGCCGTATCGTCTCCGTTGTTGTTAAATACGATATTTGCAGGATTGCCGATAATGAATACTGTAAACGAATACCCATTGCCGAGCCTGTCGTAAATCGTAAGCAAATATTCCCCACCGACTTCCAAGCAGGGCAATCTGTCGCCGTAGGTATAGCGTTCAACCCGGCCTCCGTTTTCTACCATAAGCACCGCCCAAGTATCGGCGTCCGAAATTTCCGTTACTGCAAAGCGTTTGTAGTAGTACGCTGCAATACCCGAAAGTCCATCTTGCGTTACCGTCATTTCGGTAGGCATATCTTCGCCTATTACCGTTACTTCTGCTTTAATTTCGGGCGCAAGTACATCAATAAAGCCGTAGAATTCCGTTTGATTTTTCGCATCGTCAAATTCAATCAATTTATATAACCCACCTACGCTTATCTGCTTATCGAAGGCTATGCCGTATTCGATTTTTATACTCGTACCGTTGCCGCCAACAAGTTCCGCAAACAATTCAGAACCGTCTGCTTTATCGAATACAAAGCCGTTCAAGAGCGGCGCTTTTGTTCCGTTCGGCGCAGTAAACAAGTTGTCGCTCATGCTTCCCGAAACTTCGCCGTACAAGTTGTCATCGTCAAGCACAAAGTAATTGACTTCTGATACGTTCGTCTTTGCATAATGCTCCACCACTTCATTCAAGCCGTTGCGGTCAAAGTAATACAAAAGACTGTCGGGGTTTGCTTTTGATTTATATAGCCAATATTCACCCGTCCGCACTTCATCGCCATTCGCTATAAGGTGATGTTGTTTAAAGTCTGAAATGTCGTTCAATGTAAGCACCGTTACGTTTTGGTTAAACTCATTATTGCAGGCGAAAGCCAACGCTTCGGCGTAGGTTGCAAACGAATACTGCTTATCTCCGATTGTAGCAACATACCATTTGGAAATAAGTTGCTGTGAATTATTAAGCTTGTCCGCATTGTGAGTCGGGGCTACAGTATCAATCGTGATGACGTATTCCGTAGAGTTGTTTGCCAAATCAGTAAGGATAAAGTGATATACTGAATCTTCGGAAAGTACGCTGTTCTTCGTGTAAGGCATACCGTTTACGGTTGCGGTAATGTCGCCGTCCCACGAGAAGAACACGCTTTTGTTCGTGATAGTTCCGCTCTGTACGGGCTGATTGTTCGCATAGATTTGTCCCGTAGGCGCAACCGTGTCGATATAAGCGGTAAACGTGCTTTTATTGCCAGCAAGGTCGGTCAATACGACGTGATAGGTCCCGTCTGCCGTCAAAGTCTTTCCACTCGTATATGCGGCATATTCGCCGCCGTTATAAGAGTATGTAGCCGTTACTCCTGCTTCGGTAATATTGAACGAAAGGGGCTTATTCGTGTAACCGCCGTTGGGTAACGTTGCACCGTTCGCTTTCCATACGCCGACAGGTGCGAGCTTGTCGATAAACACGGTAAAACGGCTTTCATTTCCCGCTCTGTCGTTGAGCGTGAGAATATATTTCGTTTCCGTGCCGCTTGCCGTAGTCAAGGTCTTAACGCTGCCGCTTGCATATGTAATGTGTTCGTTCAGATTGACGTTGCCCTCTGAGCTTACCGTTGCGCCCGTATTTCCGCTGTTCGTGATAACAGAATCGTCGTTGAAACGAACGGTATTATCCGAGTTAAAGTGCAGCGTGCTGCCCGATGAATAAGTCTTCCCGTCTATGGTAATCGTTGGCTTATTGCGGACGATATGATAGTTAAAGTTGCTCGTAATTCCCGTCGCGCTCGTAAGCGAAATCGTGTAATTACTGCCCGAATATGCACTGCCTATCGTAATATTCGTGTCGAGCGCGTAATTGCTCGTTACCTTGCCCGAAGACGTGTCGCACGATATTCTCAACTTGTCGTTAGGGTTCAGATAAATGTCGGTATCGAATGTTCCCGCGCC
Organism: Christensenellaceae bacterium; assembly: GCA_948482865.1. GTDB lineage: Bacteria > Bacillota > Clostridia > Christensenellales > Borkfalkiaceae > Coproplasma. The sequence goes on along the minus strand of CAOMHR010000149.1, from coordinate 1,512 downwards.
CGTAACCGTCTTACTGTATGCAAGTTCGTCGTTACGGTAAATTTCAACGAGCGGGGCTTGCGTTTCGAGATAAACGCTTGTCGTTGCAGACTGATTGCCGCAGCGGTCAACCGAGTAAAAATAATACCAACCGTCGCCGGCGTTCGCAGGGATTACCGTTCCCGAAGAATACTGCTGATATGTTCCGCTGACAGGCGTCTTATAATAAATGCTTGCTATGCCGCTGCCGTTGTCGGTTGCTGAATATGAAAACGCTTTCGAGATATATGCGCCGCTTGCTATACTCGTTCCGTTCGAGTACACTCTGCCCGTAGGCGCAGTGTTGTCATAGTAGAACGAGTATTCAGGGCTTCTGTGTCCCATAGTGTCTTCCGCATAGACATAATACCAACCGTTCGTCGTTCCGCTCGTATAGGTGCTACCTGTCGTATAGGTATAGCCGCTGCTCGTGGGCGTCTTGTAATACAGCCTGTAATGGTTCCTGTCGGACGCCGTAAAGGTAACGCGCTCATTCTTGTAGGCACCGTTTGCAATGGTACTTCCGCTGGAATAACCGCGCATAGTAAGTGTCGGCGAAGTTGTATCAACATTGAGCGTTCCCGTCAAAGTAGAAGTGGAGTCGTAGCGAACATTTGGAAAGATAATAAAACTCGAACCCACTTTTTTACTCCAAAAATACGAACGGCTGATTTTAATAGTATAAGTACCATCATTCAACGAAACAATGTTTGATCCAAACTCAGCAGGGTCGAAAAGCCTTAATGAGCTATCTGTACTTGTCGTCGTTGTTGAGCGACCGTTGATATTGAGAATCTTTGTATAGTAAGTTGTCGTAACATCGTTGCCGTTTTCATCTTTGCCCGTAACCTGACTATACGAAGAGCCTGTATAAGTGGCTTGCCATTTTACTGTGCTACCACTTAAAATCTGAAACGAATAGTTTTTGTCGTAATACGTCATATATTTGTCTGACGGAAAATATAAATCAGCGGCGTTTGTGAAATCTACACAGATTGTAGAACTGTCAGATTTGAGATAGTTTGTAGACAAAGAACTTCCGTTGTTGGTCGTCCCATAGATTTTAATACCTGTATTCCGTGAAATTGTTTCGCTATAATCTGTTGGTTCGGGTTTAGGATTAAACAATGTTGATGAAACATAATGATTATTATATTCGGTGCCCGTAAACGTTTGAATGCCCGTATTACTTGCAGCATGTGCTGTAGTACGATTAACGCACAATATACCCACCCCGCCGCATAACAGCGAGGCAAGCACAATCATCATCCCGATTACAAGATTTTTCTTTGTTTTTACTTTCATTTAGTACCCTCCTTGATTTTTAATTGGGCGTTGCTATGTGAGTAATTGCACCCCAAATACGGTTCGTTTCGTGACTGATACCGAGAATACGAACTGTTACTCTCGCACCTCTGGGCGGTCTGCCGCGCTTGGGATAACTGCACAGACAATCAACGCCTCCGTCGAGAGCGACGAATACCCCGTTAGTAT
>CAOMHR010000148.1 GCA_948482865.1 Christensenellaceae bacterium | reverse complement strand
CATATAAGACAAGCACCCGCCTAAGTGCCAGTAAAATAATTAATTATTTTTTAAAGTAATTATTAGCCGAATAATATTACCTGTTTCGTATAATATGTATTCAAGCACTTTTTGAGTAGTTTTATCGTGATGTTTAGCATAATTATTATTGAAATTTGTATACGATTCTAAAATTTTCTGAAAGTTATTACTTATTTCTTTTGGCACCAAATTTTCTTTTAAATAATTACCGTATTCGGGTAAATAATTTTCAAGTGACTTGCTTCCGCCAAAAAATTCCTGAAAAAACGCTTCTAATGCTTTTCTAAATTTATCCGCTATATCACTAGCATTTTGCCCATTATAATTACTATAATCTTTTAAGGCTTTAATAAAAGCGTTATGGGCTTTGGGATAATTCATTAACCATTGTAATGGTGCAGAAACTAATGCTTCGTCCAATTCTTCTGCGCCTTTTGGAAAAATAAAAGCTCCGTCATCATCTTTGACTATATTAAAAGCAATATTTAGTGATTTCAATGCTCCCACTATGAAGTTAAAAATATCTGTCCTGCTAAATTTTTTCTTTCGATTGATTTCAAAACAACGATTACTATAATTATTATAGAACGCAATATAAATTGAGATTAATTCAGTACTATTTTCTACTTTTTCAAAAATTTCTAACAGATTTAATCTCATACCATAATCTAAGATACGACATCCAATATCATAACAAAAATCACAATATTCACTATCGGAATAATCGTCATACGACGTTAAAATTTCAATATAATTTAAAACTTTATTCTTTAACATTCCAAATTTTTCTTCATCTTCAAATCCGATGCCTAATTTTTCTCTATAATCTATCCATTTCATTTTTTAATTCCCCCTGTTAATTCCTTATACATTTTCATTAGTTCGGCTACGCACTCGCTTTCGGTGTTGAGTTTACCCCAAAAACCGTAGGCTTGCATAACTGCTTTGTCGTTAGCCTGGTGAGCTTTGCGAAGTTCGGACGGCATTGTTAATTCATCGTACAAATCGGCAAGGGAACAGTCTGGATAAAGCGCACGAGCATCTAATATTGCTTGTGCGGTTTGCTCTATTTTCGTTTTCTGTTCTGCTGTCGGTGTACACCAAGGAAAATTATTGTAAACTATATCATTTGAATAACGATAATCGCTTTTAATTCTACCGCATATTGTTCTAACCCATGCATTATGTACATTAGAAATCAAAACTCCAAATTCATACAAAGTAGCATCGGGTATCATTAGATTTGCATTACTGCAAATAATATCTTTACTTACAAACCCAATAGGGATATATTTTCTTTTTTCTGATGAGTGCGAAGGTATCAATATGTAATCATTCTCAGGTTGCCTTATTTCCATAAATCTATTGGGGAATTCAGCAAATTTTCTTGTAGCTTCTTTTGTGCTGTTTAAGCGAAACTCTCTTACATTATTTACTCGCTCATAGACTAATGGCATGCGCCGTAATTCTAAAGGTGTTATATTTTTCAGCCAAAGACACCATCGGGATTCATTATGTAAAAACTCCCTTGCCCCATAATATTTTTTTATATATTTCAATGCATTTGGTTCTTTTTCTTGAAAAGTTTTATATTCCTGTTCATTTAATAGAAAATTCCCGTTATCAACAGGTATGCTTCCTTTTACTATTGCAGGAACATTGCATATGGCTTTTTTACGGCTTTCAACAAATATATTATCCGCATTAATTAAATATCCATTTATATTTTCTACAACTTGCTGACGTTCAGAAGAATAAATAATTTTTTGTTTATTATTAGGTGCTACACTAAAACCTATAATTACACAATGGACATGCGCTTTAATGCTTGCTTCGCTATCCCAACGGAAAGTACGGTGGACAAAATCTATATGTATACCATTTTCAAATAAAGGTTTCCACAAATTTGCAACACTTTCGCCCTGTGACACCGAATTTGTAGAAACAAGCGCACAGCGGATAGAAGTACCATTTATTAAATCAAAGCACTTTTTATACCAACAAGCAACATAATCAAGTGTTCCCGCATTCTTCCAATTTTGAAAAATAAGTCCTAAATCTTCTTTTTGTTTTTTTGTTTGTAAAGAATAACCAACAAACGGTGGATTACCCATAATATAGCTTAACTTATCTTTGTTTACAATATCTTCCCAATTAAGGCGTAAGGCGTTGCCTTCCGTAATATTTGTGTATGATTTAAGCGGTAAGAAATCAAGTGCAATATGTACAATTTCTTCCGTTTCTTTCATCATTTGGCTTTCGGCTATCCAAAGAGCGGTTTTTGCAACCGTTACGGCAAAATCATTTATTTCAATACCGTAAAATTGACCTATCGAAACTTTTATAATTCCGCCCGTTTCAATTTGTATCTGCCCGCCTTGTTGAAGTTTTAATGCTTCATTTTCAAGACGGCGCAAAGACAAATACGTTTCCGTTAAAAAGTTGCCTGAACCGCAAGCAGGGTCTAAAAAGTTTAACGAAGCAAGTTTATCCCTGTAATCTTCAAGTCTTTTATTTCTTGTGCGGTCAACTTGTATTGACTTTATTTCCTGTAATTCGGCTTTTAAATCGTCTAAAAAGAGTGGGTCGATAACCTTATGGATATTCTCGATAGAAGTGTAGTGCATACCGCCCGAACGCCTTGTTTCGGGGTTTAAAGTGCTTTCAAACACCGCACCGAAAATTGTTGGGCTTATATCTTTCCAATCAAAATCTTCGCTTGCGTTCTTTAAAAGCAGATTGACTATTCTTTCATTAACGTTCGGAATTTCAATATCTTCTTCAGCAAAAAGTCCGCCGTTGACATAGGGAAAAGAAGCTAAGTCTTTCTTCATATATTTATCTCGGCGTTCAATAGGTGTATTAAGCACGTTGAAAAGTTTTATAAGAGCTTCCCTTACGTCCTCAATGTCTTTATCGGCAACCGCCTTAACGTAATTATGAAATTTTAAATGTTCGCCAAACAAACCGCTATCTTCGGCATATAAGCAGAATACAAGACGAACGCAAAGCATATTAAGACTTTTAAGCGTACTTTCACTTTCGGGGTTGTCGTATTGTGCAAGAATTTCGTTGTAAAGCTCGCCAACAATTTCGCCTGCTTTTAAGGAAATTTCCATTTCCTTTTTCAGCAATTCGCTTCCCGTGTTAACAATAAATTTAAGCCTGTATAATTCGTTGGGCAAATCTTTTAGTAAAATGCTCTCGGGTTCGCCCGTGGGCTTTTCCATATCGTAAACTAAAAATTCTTTAAAATTGCAGGTAATTATCCAACGGGGACGTTCCGAATAAGGCAATTCGGCTGAATATCTCTTTGCCTGTTGAAAGGGTGTAAGGCGGCTTCCGTCCGACTGTAAGATAGGCGCACGCAAATTTTTATCTACGCCTTTTTGTTCAATTAAAACGTGCGTAGCGGAAATCATACCGTCAATAAAGCTGGTATGGTCTATGTGGACTTGATTTTCAAATTTAATAAACTGTTCAGGGTGTTCAATTCCAAACACACTACCAAGCAGAGAAAGCCAAAACGGTTGACTTTCGCCCTTTTCATAACCTTTATCTTTCCAAAAATCCGTAAACTCTATGGCTGCTTTCCTTTGTTCTAACTCCGTCATAATAACTACCTTTATGCTTAATTTTCTTTATTATAACAAATTCAAGAATATTAGGCAATATCTGGAAATTAAAATCAGTGAAAGAATTCTTTTGTTCAAAACAAGCAAAAGATCTGTCGTCAATACCTAAACTGAACCAAAACTCATACCAAATAAAATCACGGAATTTCGCGCCTTTTAAAATCATACTTTTTGGTTCATCTTACGCTAAGTAATCTCAACAACTATAAAATGAGTCGAACACATAGGTTTCATTTTTATTTACCATTATTAAAATACGGCGACGGAGCCGTCTTTCGGCTCCGTCGCGATGTAATTTTATAAGATAATTTTTACTCCCCGGACAGCAACGCGCGGGGCGTTATTTTTTTAATTTTCAGGGATAACAGGCACGCCATACCGAACGATAAAAGCACAAGCCCCGCCCCCGCCGCCGCTATAAACCCGAC
>CAOMHR010000147.1 GCA_948482865.1 Christensenellaceae bacterium | reverse complement strand
AATAAATATATTTGGTATTTAAGGAGATACGAAATGATAAAGAAAAGAGCGGACGGGACCCGTATAGGGGGGGGGGGTGCACACTTTCTGAAATAAGCCGTGGCAAGCGCCTTTGGCTGTCTTTAATACTGTCTTTTGTGTGCGCAGCATTATTATGCTGTGCTTTTATAATGCCCAAAAACGGCAATATCAGTGCGGATGCGGCAGGCACCTTAGATATTCAGCCGGCGTTTGTTTATGACAATTCAAAAACAAAAACGCATAGCATAATAGGCGGTAGCACGGGGAATACCCCTGTTGATATTGCGTATGCAAGTATGGGCGGAAGTTCAAATGTGACTGTTAACGCCAACAATCAAAACGGTTCATGCTTTTATTCAATATATGAAAATAAATCCACATTGAACGCTGATATAGGCTTTATAGTATTTTCAGCTAACGTAACGGTACCTGCGGGCGGAGTGATAACAGTTCAATATAAGTTTGATCTGGCGGCGGGAAAAGCAGCGTGTTCATCTGATGCCGGTTCGCATTTTGCTGCGGAGCTGTATCATTTCGGGTCAAGCGATCCGATTAACGATTCTAATAATGCCAATCCCGTTGATGTTTCTACATTAACTTTTGCGACAGGTTCAACGAGCGCTGCTTATTCGGCAATCAGACTTGACGGTACTTTTCCTACCACAGTATTTAATTGCCCGATAGGACCGACAAGCGATAACGATAATCCTGCAATCCACCAAAATACTGCTTCATACGGGAATTTGGGTACTACCTTGCCTGGCGGCGCCGGTAACGGCGGAACAGCTGCCGTTGAAACGGGGACATTTACAACTTCGGAAATTACTTATACAAATACGGCAAGCACCAGCAAAACATTTAAAGAATATTTCGGTTATGCATGCTTAATTTCTTCGGCTACAAGTTCATGCCATATAGGTTGGTCGGAATTGAGCATAAATACAGAAAAAGCAGAATTTACAAAGATAAGCAAACCTACTACAAGCGTTGTTTCAAAAGATTATAGCGGTTCGGCGCAGTCGTTTGTTATATCGGGCTTAACAGCCAAAACGGAACTTGTTAAAGTTACTAAGACCGCGCTCAACGGCACGGATACAACGGTTTACAGCCACAATTTCTATTCCGACATAACGACCGCGGATACGGGTGCAAATCCCCTGTCCGGCAATACTTGCCAGTTTACGGATGCGGGTAAATATAAGCTGAGTTTCCGCCCCAACGGCGCGGTGTGGGCGGACACAAAGGATTCCGCCGCGCACGAAATTACGTTTTATATTCTGCCGAAGGTCATAACAAAACCCACGGTGGCGACAGCCGACGTAAACGGAAAAACGTACAGCGGCGCGGAACAGACTTTCACGCTTTCTATGAGCGGCGGTCTTACAAGCGCGAACTGGTCTGACTTCATCGATATAGACAGCACGAAGGGCGGCGATTTGCCGACAGGCGTGACAGACAAATCAAACGGCGGCTTCGGCGTTACTGACGCGGGCGATTACGACGTTTATCTTACCCTGAAAGACGAAGTAAACACATGTTGGAGCGGAAGCTCGTTCAACACCACTACGTGGGATACTTCGGGCGCGGGCGGTACGGCGCAGGTTACTTTGAAAGTAAAGCCGTTTGAGCTGACCGTGGACCAGCTTACCTGCGATAAACTTGACGGTAGCAACAACTGGGCGTGGAATATGGGCGATACCGCCACGGTCACGCTGAAAATTTCTGGCTTTAAACTACCCGTCCACACTACGCAGGGCGACCCAGACAGCGTGACGCTGAGTTACTATTACAGCATTAACGGCGCAGATAACCCCGTTTCGGCAAAGACGGAAACGTACGACAGCGCGACAAACTCCGTTTCGGCGGTTATCGAGTTGCCTACAACCCTTGCGCAGGGCGAATACAAGTTCGGCGTAAAACCCGACGACAGCGTTGGCGCGGGCAAAAACTATACGGTGAAAACCAGCCTTGCAACCAAGTCCTTTAAAATTTCGGCAAAGGGTTTCGACCCGTCGGTATTGGAATGGACGTACACCGTGGACGGCGTTGCGGACGCGACAAAGAGAATTGCGGACGGCGACAAGCTGAAATACGCGTTGAAACAGGACGGCACAGCCACCGTTTACAATCCGCTGATTATGCTTCTTACCGACACGTACGACCACACCGACAAGGTGCAGATAGATACGACCGCAGGGACCGCGGGATATACGGGTTCAATAGAAGTTTCGGCGGTGGGCGCAAGCTACGCGACCGTGGTTACGCTTAAAATAATCGACAATGATTTGAAGTTTGTAAACACGGGCAACAATGCAAACATCACCGTTTCCGCGGACGGCAAGAGCGCGACCGTAAAACTCAACTGGGAAATAGAGAAAGCGGACTTTGATTTGTCCGGTCTTAAATGGGAGTACTGGTACAAGGACAGCGACGGAACGGTAAAGACGGGCGAGTATACGCAGGCGATTGAATACAACGACAACCGTTGGATTTACGTGCGCATTAAACAGGATTCGCTGCCCGCGGGACTTACTTTTAACACGGACTACACTGCGGTTATACCCGGATACGATACGTACGGCGACAGGCAGAAGAACGTAAACACGGACGCTAATCCCAAATATACGACCACTTTCGACGCGGCGAACGACTTTGTATACGATACGGCTTCGTTCAATCCGCCCGACGCTACGGCTGCAACCCTTAAACTGGAATGGGAAATTGCGCCCAAGTCGGTTGTGGCGAAGTTCAAACTTACAAAGCATAATTTTTCAAACGGCAATTACACCGGTTCATACTATATCAGGGAACTCGATTTAGCCGCTATGGGTTTGCCCGCAAGTTACGACAATTATTTCAAACTGAAATATTACGACTCGAATAATAACGAAGTAACGCTTGCGGATATTGACGCGGCGGTAGATCTCACCGTTGAAAAGACCTATACCGTTAAAGCGGTTATAAACGACGCGGTTGCGGCGGCAAAGAACTATAAAATAGTGGACGCTTCTGGCAACGAGCCTAAGACTACTTTCAAGACGGGCAGCAGCAACACCCCCGCGAAGTTTACGATTGACGGACAGGACGGTTCGCAGCCCGTTAAGACGACTTACAACGGCAATCCGCAGTTCACTGCAAATATTACGATAACCGACGAAAACGGTACGGTTGTACCCGCGACAGACTTCGACGTGATTTATTACAGGGGCGCAACGCCCGTTGCCGGCAACGAGTTAAGCGGCGCGCCCACGGACGCGGGCGAGTACTGCGTTGAAATAGTCCTTAAAAACGGCGCGGAAAATATTTATATTCTCGAAAACGAATACATATCCGTAACCGTAGAAAAAATCAAAATTGCTTTGCCGACCGTTGATGAAATAATTTTCGGCAACAATTTTGTGGACTTGGCGGAGCACCTGCACGGAAGCTACGACGAATATAAGGACATAATAACGCTGGGCGGCGACGTAAACGGTATAAAGTTTGCAGGCACGTACCACGCCACGTTGACAATAACCAACCCTAACTACTGCTGGGATTACGGCGCGGACGCGTCTGCGGCAAAGGGGCTTGCGAAGTATGTTCTTGCAAGGGACTGGACGGGCGACGAAACGGTAGCCGAAACGGATTGGTCGATAAAGCCTTACGTTCTTAAAACGTCGGGCTGGAACCTGAAAGGCAAGGACGGCGCGGTGTATGCAATACCTTCCGAACTTATAGAAAACCTTGATGTGGCGTTACAGCTCTGGTACTTTACGGACAAGGCGGGCGAACATCTTGGCGAAGAAGACGTGCTTAAAGCGGGCGCGACGTATTTTGTAAAAGCGGAACTGCTGGGCGCGGACGCGAAGAACTTTGTGTTCGAAGACAGCAACGCAACGGTATCGGATTTTGTGACGTATAAAATCCAGCCTAACGGCGCGGCGGCGTTTGTGAATAATATAAAGGATTTCGTGTTAAAGACGTGGCTCGGGCTTCCAATCTGGGCGTGGCTGGCGATAGGTCTTGCGGTACTTATCCTGTTGATAATAATCATAGCGGTAGCATGCAAACGCAGGAAGAGCAAGGAACAGC
>CAOMHR010000146.1 GCA_948482865.1 Christensenellaceae bacterium | reverse complement strand
CGATCTTGCCCGCGCCGAAAACCGCGGGGCTAAAGAGAGAATGCTGCAATGTATGACGGCTTGTTCGTCGGTTAAGGGCGAAAAGGGAAGCTACATTGGTGACCCGACCGAAATAGCTTTAAAAGAGTACGCCGACGGTTGCGGATATCTCGCGCAGTTTGAAAAACACGCAGAAATTCCGTTCACATCCGAGCGGAAAATGATGACTGTCGCCGCGTCGTTCGCGGGCGAAAAACTCAGCTTTACCAAGGGCGCGCCCGATATATTAATCGATAAATGCACCCGCATAATGACTGCGGACGGCGTGCGCGCGCTCACTGCGGAAGACAGGCGCAGAATTATATCGCAGAACGACGGTATGTCGGACGACGCGTTGCGCGTGCTGGGCTTTGCTTTCCGTGATTTCGGCGGTAAAGCGCAGGAAGAAGGTCTGACCTTTATAGGACTCTGCGGTATGACCGACGGGCTTAAAGAAGGAGTTAAGGAAGCCGTTGCCGAGTGCAAGGCGGCGGGGGTTGCAACGGTTATGATTACCGGCGACCACGTGCGCACCGCGTTTTCAATCGCCAAAAAACTCGGCATTGCAAACGATATGAGCGAAGTGGTTTCCGGAGAGCAGTTGGACGGTATGAACCCGCGCGAGCGGAACGAAGCAATTGCGCGTTGCCGAGTGTTTGCAAGAGTTTCGCCAAAGCACAAAAATATGATTGTAAAAGTGCTGCAGAAGAAGGGGCAGGTTACCGCAATGACGGGCGACGGCATTAACGATGCCCCCGCGTTAAAGACGGCGGATATAGGAATTGCCATGGGCAAGTCGGGGACGGACGTGACAAAAAACGTGTCCGATATGGTTATCGCGGACGACAACTTTACGACCATTGTCGCCGCCGTGCGCGAAGGCAGGAGAATTTCGGCAAATATAAGAAAAACAATACAGTTTTTCCTGTCCACCAATCTTGCGGAAGTGCTGGCTATTCTCATTGCTTCGCTGGTATTTTTCAGACACGACTTTATGCTTTCGACCCAGCTTTTATGGCTCAACCTGATAACGGACAGTTTCCCCGTTCTCGCTCTCGGAATGGAAAAGGAAGACGCGGATATTATGAGCCGCGCGCCCGTGAAAGCGGAAAAGAGTCTGTTTTCAAAAACTTCGGTCGCGTCAATCGCATTTTACGGTTTGTTTATGACGGCGGTGACGATAGGCGTTTATGCGACGGCGTTAAAGCTGTGCGGCAACGAAGTGGCTACGGCAATGACCTTCCTGACTATTTCGTTTCTGGAATTGTTCCAGGCGTTCAATATCCGTTCGGAACGGCAGTCGCTTTTCAGGTGCGGAATATTTACAAACAAAATTCTGCTTCTGACAGTGGCGGCGGGGATACTGGTAAACGTATTGCTTGCGATAAGCCCGCTTGCTTCGGCGTTCGGGCTGTGTGCGTTGAACTGGAAACACTGGCTGATAGTTACGGCTGTGGCGTTCTCGGTGATACCCGTTGGCGAGCTGTACAAACTCGCTTTAAGGGGTTACTCACGCAGACACAGGGCAAAGCCCGCAAAAACCGTCGTACTGCCTAAGTTTATAAGAAAACCTTTGCGCCTGATCAAAAAAGGTGTGCGCTTTACCGGCAAAACGGTAACCGCTGTAAAAAATGCGGCGACAGGTTTGGTCGGAGCAGTAAAAAAACCGTTTAAGCGTAAAAGAAATATTCCCGACACAGACGGCATATAATATTTCAGGTTTAATTCATACTCTCTCTCAAAACAACAAGCCGCGGAGCTTTCGCTCCGCGGCTTGTTTATTATGTGATTTACCTATTTAATTTTTGTCTTTCTTTTCGGTTTTGGGTTTTTCCGTAGCGGTTTGCTTTTCAGCCGTTTCAACCTTTTCGGGGGAGATGAGTTTGGGCATCTTTAAACCCGCCATCGAATATAAGTCGTCAAGGGGCGGAAGGGACTTCATCATACCGGAAACAAAGTTCGCGGTGGAAGTTTTGCCGTCGGCGCCCTGTCCGTTGTCCCATACGGTTACCTTGTCTATCTTCAGATTCTTAATTGCTTCAACCTGTGTTGCAACAAGTTTTTCGAGTTTGTCGGTAATCATAAGTCTTACGGCTTCGTCTGCGGTGCCTGCGGCTTTGACCAGTTTATCCATACCTTCAGCCTGCTTTGAAAGGGTCTCGTACAGACCGCGCGCTTCCGCTTCCATTTTAGCGTAGATAGCGTCCGCTTCACCCTTTGCGCGGCGGCGGATATTTTCGGCTTCCGCGTCCGCTTCGATTTCAACCTTTCTCTTTTCGATTTCGGAAGCGACGATTATGTCGGCTTCACGCGTAGCCTTTTCACGCTCGGCACGCGCTGTTTCGGCTATTTTTTCAGCGGCATAGCTTTCTTCTTTCGCCTTTGCCGCCTGAACGTTTTCAGCGGCAACCGCAACTTTCATTGCTTCGGCTTCTTTCTGGCGCAAGAGCGCGCGCGACTGCGCGATTTCTGCTTTGGCTCTGTTTTCGCCTTCGATAGCTTTACTTTCTGCGTCGGCAACGTTTACGCGCTGCTGCATCTGTGCGTTTGCTTCGCCAATGGCGCCCTTTCTGTTTTCTTCAGCAACGGAAATTTTAGCGTCGTTTATTGCCTTTGCCGCAGCTTCTTTACCGAGCGCGACTATGTATCCGCTTTCGTCCGAAATATCGGTAACGTTTACGTTGATAAGTCTTAACCCGAGTTTTTTGAGTTCGCCTTCCACGTTGCGGGAAATCGCTTCAAGGAATTTGTCGCGGTCGGTGTTGATTTCTTCAATGTCCATAGTTGCTATGACGAGACGGAGCTGACCGAAGATGATGTCTTTTGCAAGGTCTGAAATTTCTTTGAGCTGCAAGCCCAAAAGGCGCTCTGCGGCGTTCTGCATAACGGCGGGGTCGGTTGAAACGCCGACGGTGAATATCGAAGGAACGTCAATACGGATATTCTGCTTTGACAGCGCGCTCTTTAAATCGACCGAAATAGAAAGCGGGGTCAGGTCAAGAAAAGTGTAGGACTGGATAAAGGGCCATATAAATGCCGCGCCGCCGTGGATACATTTCGCGCTGCGGTACGTCCCGTCCTTGTTGGGGGAAATTTTACCGTAGATGACCATAATTTTGTCGGAAGGGCACTTTTTGTATCTGCATAAAACAAGCAGCAGAATCATCATAAGCACCAGAACTACCACGACTACCAGAATTATGGCAATAGTTGTTACAGTGTTTGCAAGTAAATTAAACATTTTCATTCTCCTTTAAATTTTGCACCTTTTTAACGAGAGCGCACTCGTTTTCAGTCGAAACAATTTCAACCGCTTCGTCAACGGTCAGTTTTTCTTCTCCGTCGGTCATGGCGTCAATTTCAAGAAATCTGCCCTGGGCGTCAAGAGTTATTTTGCCGCGTCCTTCGCGCAAAGGGGGGATAGAAACGTAAACGGTTGCCCGTTTGCCTATCAGTTTTTCGTGCTGGACGGCGCCGTTGCACTGCAATTTAAGCACCGCGCGCACCAGAACGACAACTATAGCCATAGCCGCCGCGCCCGCAAGGACCGCAAAGAGTATAGAGAGCCATTTCATATTTCCTTCAGTAAGGGCGCAGGTCAGCAGTCCCGCCCAGCTGCCTACCGCAAAAAACGCGGTTACGCTTTTTACCGTGAAAATAGAAACTCCAGAATCGGTGTCAACGTCAATGTCACCGTCACCGTCTATATCTACGTCGCCGCCGAATGACGAAAAGCACATCATAATTATCTGGATAATCAAAAATGCGGTTGCGGCAACGCCCAGCCACAAATAGACGTGTTCTAAAACGGTAAGATTTTGAAACCATTCTTTCATAAACAAAATCTCCTTGTTAAAAAATGTTACAATTATATATAAACTTGCAACAAGCCGTTTAAACGACTTATCGATAAAAAATTATCGATTATATTATACTATAAACGGGTTGCGCGGTCAACCGCTTATATTATACAAAATTTTTCCAAAGTTAGCAAGGGTATACCGTATATAATATTACAAAAACAGTTGCGTTTGTATATAAAAACTGATATAATCAATTTTGTTCGGGGGCATAGCTCAGCTGGTTAGAGCGCTTGCTTGACATGCAAGAGGTCGA
>CAOMHR010000145.1 GCA_948482865.1 Christensenellaceae bacterium | reverse complement strand
TGGATGAGGGAACCTCAACCGTGTCTTTATTTACCATAATCGCATTTCTGATGCGGGTGAGCATATCTGCTATAGGATCTGTCATATCTTCTTACCTCTTACCAACTTGATTTCTTGACGCCGGGGATTTGTCCCTTGTAAGCAAGGTTTCTGAAACAGATACGGCATACTCCGTACTTGCGGAGAACTGCGTGCGGACGTCCGCAAATGGAACATCTCGTATAAGCTCTCGTGGAGTATTTGGCAGGTTTTTGCTGCTTGTTTATCATTGCTTTCTTTGCCATAATTTCTCTCCTTACTTCTTGAAGGGCATTCCCATCGCCCTTAAAAGCTCTCTTGCTTCTTCATCCGTTTTGGCGGTTGTTACGAAGCATATGTCCATACCTCTTATCTTTTCAACCTGATCGTACTGGATTTCGGGGAAGATAAGTTGTTCTTTGATACCCATACAGTAGTTGCCCTTGCCGTCGAAACTGTCTGCGGGAACGCCGCGGAAGTCGCGCACGCGGGGCAGCGCTATTGAAACGAACTTGTCGTAGAAGTCGCACATCATCTGACCGCGCAGGGTTACTTTGAGTCCGATAGGCATACCTTCGCGCACTTTGAAGTTTGCGACGGATTTTTTAGCCTTGCAGAGTACGGGCTGCTGTCCGGTAATCTGCTTCATTTCGTTTTGCGCAATCTGAATAGACTTTGCGTTGTCCTTTATGTCGCCGAGACCCGAACTCAGAACTATTTTTACGAGTTTGGGTACCTGCATCGGATTTTTGTATCCGAATTTTTTGGTAAGGGCGGGGACTACGTTCTTTTCGTAATTTTCAACTACTCTCGATTTGTAAACTTTTTCGTTGTTTTTCATATGCCCTCTCCTTACTCTGCCTTATCTCCGGTTTCGGGTTCTGCCTTAGCTTCGCCTTCTTCCTTCTTGGCACGCTTTCTTACGCGCTTGGGAGCAGCCTCGGTCTTGCTTGCCTTGGCAGCCTTGCCGCTGTAAGCCTTGTCGAGTCCCGCGCCGCACTTGGGGCAGACTCTCTGCTTTTTATCGCCTTCCACGTTGTACTTAACGCGTACGGGCTTTGCGCATGCGGGGCATACTACCATTACGTTCGAAACGTTTACGGGAGCTTCGATATCGACAATCTGCGAAACTTCGTTGCCCTTTCTTGCCTTCTTTGATTTCTTGTGGATATTTACGCCTTCCACGGTTACCGTACCGTTCTTGGGAGAAGCGGCAATTACCTTGCCCTGCTTGCCCGCATACTTACCGGTGATAACCAATACATTATCGTTAACTTTTACGTTCATAGTTCTCTCCTTAAAGTACCTCGGGTGCGAGAGAAATAATCTTCATATAGTTTTTCTCTCTCAATTCTCTTGCAATCGGTCCGAAGATACGCGTGCCGCGCGGTTCCTTGTTGTTTCCGATTATAACTGCGGCGTTGTCGTCGAACGAAATATACGTTCCGTCTTCGCGCCTGATACCCTTACTGGTGCGCACGATTACCGCCTTTACAACTTCGCCTTTTTTAACCGCGCCGCCGGGGGTTGCGGTCTTGACGGAGCATACGATAACGTCGCCGATGTTTGCGGTCTTTCTGAAAGAGCCGCCCAACACCTTAATACACATAAGCTCTTTCGCGCCGCTGTTGTCGGCAGCTTTAAGCCTGCTCTGGGGTTGTATCATATAATATCTCTCCTATTATGTTTTTACTTACAACTTTGACAGAGGATTGCGCCGCGTCCACATAAGCGGGGAGAGCGCCCCGCCCTCCATTGGAAGCAGAAAACGCAATCGTATCTATTCATAAATTTATTGACTGTGCCTAAACGCAGGCGGGAAATTCGATTTGCCCGATAAGCGTTTTTCTTGCGCAGCGTCCGCGTTTAAATTTCCGCGGAAATTACTTAGCTTTTTCGACTATTTCCGCAACGCGCCAGTTTTTATCCTTTGACAGCTTGCGGGTTTCGACTATTCTTACCTTGTCGCCTTCGCCGCACTCGTTCTTTTCGTCGTGCGCCTTGAAGCGGGTTGTCTTGGTTATTGTCTTTTTATAAAGGGGGTGCTTGGACTTTTCAGTTACGGCTACAACCACCGTTTTGTCCATTTTGTCGGATACGACTATACCCACTCTCTCTTTACGAAGATTTCTCTCTTCCATTGTTATCACTCCTTACGCCTTTAACTGTCTTGCACGGATTTCGGTGTTGACCCTTGCAATGTCCTTTTTTACCAGGTTGATGGACAGCGGGTTTTCAAGCTGTCCGCTTGCATGGCGGAAACGGAGATTGAAAAGCTCGCTCTTTAACTCTTTAAGTTTTTTGTCGAGTTCTTCTTCGTTCAAATTCTTTATGTCTTTAGCCTTCATTAGCCTCACCGCCTTCTTGTTCTTTTTTCACAAACTTGCATTTAACGGGCAGTTTGTGACTTGCAAGACGCATAGCTTCCCTTGCTACTTCTTCCGATACGCCCGACATTTCAAACATAACTCTGCCGGGTTTTACCACTGCAACCCAGTATTCGACCGAGCCTTTACCGGAACCCATACGGGTTTCGGCGGGCTTTTTGGTGATGGGCTTGTGGGGGAATATATCTATCCAAACCTTACCGCCGCGCTTGATGAATCTGGTCATTGCGATACGGGCAGCTTCTATCTGGTTAGAAGTTATCCACGCGCACTCTTCGGAAACCAGTCCGTATTCGCCGTACGCTATCTTGTTGCCCTTTTGAGCAGTACCCTTCATTCTGCCGCGGTGCTGTCTTCTTCTCTTTACTCTCTTGGGGATTAACATATTATTCTTCGCCTCCGTCCGAGATTATCAGCTTTTTGCTGCCGGCAAGAACTTCGCCCTTGTAAATCCAGCACTTGATGCCCAGCACGCCGAAAGTGGTGTGAGCTTCCGCAAAGCCGTAATCTATGTCAGCACGTATCGTCTGAAGGGGGATAGAACCGTCGTGATAGCTTTCGCTGCCTGCGATTTCCCTGCCGTCAAGTCTGCCGCCAACGGTGATTTTGACACCCTTGACGCCCGTCTTTGCGACCTTTGAAATCTGCTGTTTTACAGCCCTTCTGTAAGATACGCGCTTTTCAAGCTGTGCCGCAACCGATTCTGCGACAAGCTGCGCGTCCTGATCGATTTTTTCTACCTTGCGGACGTTGATGATAATCGCTTTGCCGCCCGTAAGTTTTGACAAATCTTTTTTAATAACTTCTATTTCCGCACCGGCTTTACCGATAAGCACGCCGGGGCGTCCGGTGTAGATGCCTACTTCAACCTTGTTTGCCGCCCTGACAATGGTGATTTTGCTTATAGCCGCGTCATAATACTTCTTTTTAATGAAGGTGCGGATTTCGTGGTCTTCCTTGATATGCGATGCAAAGTTCTTTTTGTCGGCATACCACTGGGTGTCCCAAGGCTTTATTATACCCACTCTCAAACCGTGAGGATTAACTTTTTGTCCCATACTTTATCTCCTTAAACCTTCTTCGCGTCGAGTATTACGGTGACGTGGCTCGTTCTCTTCAGAATCGCGTGTCCGCGTCCCTTGGATACGGGCTGCATTCTCTTTAAATGGGGTCCACCGTCCGCAAACGCTTCGGCAACTATCAGATCGCCTCTGTCCATTCCGTTGTTATGCTCTGCGTTAGCCGCTGCGGAAAGAAGTACTTTCTTGACTTCTTCGCTGCCGCCCTTGTTGCAGAAACTCAGTATTGCTTCCGCTTCTTCTACGGATTTGCCGCGGATGAGCGCAAGCACCGTTCTTACCTTGTAGGGGGAAAGCCTGAGATATTTCGCCGTTGCGTAAGGACGCTTATCCTTATTGGCGGCAATTCTTTCCTGCTTTTTATTCATATTGCTTGCCATAGTTCACTCCTTACTTCTTGGCGGTCTTCGCCGCGTGTCCCTTGAACGTTCTGGTGGGAGCAAACTCGCCGAGCTTGCAGCCGACCATATCTTCGGTTACATATACGGGAACGTGTTTTCTCCCGTCGTAAACAGCAATAGTGTGCCCTACCATCTGGGGGAATATCGTTGTCGCGCGCGACCAAGTCTTTACGACTTTCTTCTCGCCGGCAGCGTTCATCGCCTCGATTCTTGCCATAAGTCTTTCTTCGGCATAAGGTCCTTTTTTAACGCTTCTTGACATTTTTTATTCCTCCT
>CAOMHR010000144.1 GCA_948482865.1 Christensenellaceae bacterium | reverse complement strand
GGATTGTCCGGCGTCGGCTCGTTGCCCGGCACATTAGAACCCGTTTGTTTATTGTCTACCACACCGAGCCGAAAAGCCTGTCCCGCTGTTTCAAATTCGAGTTGCAACAGCATAACGTCGGAAATTTTGGAATATTGAAAATCGTAGTCACCGACAAACGCCCAGCCTATCGGGTTAAATACTTGCCAGACATCATTTTCATCCGATTTTATTCGGCGCTGCGTCTCGTAAAAGCTCAACACCCACTTTGTATCTCTTAAATTCTCTTTCGTGCCTTGAGTCAGATTATAGTCTTTGTTACTCTCTTCCGATAAAAACTCCGACGTCGTCCTGATACGGTACCAGGCATACGGGTCGGCGTGAACGATATTCCCCCCGCCGGTGTTGCCGCCCTTATCCTTATACGTTATGGTATAGTCCGAATGCGGAAGCGATTCCGCGTATGTATGGTTAAATGTTGTATTAAACGCGTGGTCTATAACGTGTACAGGATTGCTACAATACCGGCATTTGACCGGTTGCTCCGTGAACGTCATCTTTACCGAGATTAATTTATCAATTTGCTTGCCTGTCGAGAACGCTACAAAATGTGCGTCCGTCGAACCGCCTGAGATGTTGTTCCACTTAATTTTCGCGCCGTCCGTATAGTTTACAAAGCCAACATATTTGTCTTTTATTGTAACAACTTCCGACGTCGTCATTGAATAGTTTACCGTATCGCCTGCGCCCGTGACCGTCCAGTATTGCCCGACAGCATACGGCACTTCCGATACGGTGTTATCGTTCCCTGTGCCTTGGTCAAGGTATCTGTCCCAAGGACGTAAAATGTTGGATATGTTATAATACCGCACCGTGTCGGCGTTGACTTTGAAACCGTCCACCTTATACTTGTAAAAGACGCCGACGCTGTTCAGATACGTTAGTTTGTAGGATTTAAAATCCAAATTAATACTGTTATCCGATTCCCGCGCGATATTAATTGTTACTGCTCTGTAATCGAATGCTGCCGCGCCTGGCTGGTAGACGTAGACCAGAAGCTCGCCGTCCGTGCTCTCGGCTATCTGGGTTAATTGCAAACTATAATCGCCCTTTACTGCCGGGTATTTTTCAACGTCGAATTGTTCGTCTTTGCGTAAATCCGATAACACGTCTGAATAGGATACTGCGGCGTCGGCATATCCGACGCCGCTGCCTGTCAGCGCGACAATAATCATTAACGCGACAAGTACTATAAGCGCGTATACGTTGTTTCTTTTATCGGTCATTGTTTTCACCCGTTATATTGTTATATCTGTATCCGACAAATCAACGTCCTGCACGTTAACTTTAAGTTCTCCGTTATATCCGAGCTTTAAAACCGTTTCATAGTTCGATTTCGTACCGGTGATTGCTACGGTATATTGAACTACACCGCTATTATTCGCATTACAACGGTTCGCCGCAACTACAAAATCGTTATACGTTGCAATACTTGCACCGTAATAATTGTAAGCTGCAGGTTGATATGCTGCATAGTTTGCTTTTGCCGAATTAAAGGAATCGGCATTAGTGAAACGATATTCATTATTAACCGTTTCCTTATCTGCGTTCTCCAAAACCGAAAGATAATATGCGCAGCGCGGGTGCTGCTTGTCTTCGGCGGTTAATCTATATTCGGGAGAAATTATATGTCCATACGCATCAAAAAGTTTCCCCAAGCACATATTTAACAAGTAACTCACTTCAAAAGTATCGTTGCTGTTGTATGTGAGATTAAAAAGTTTTTTTACCATATTGCACCAGCCAATGGCATTTTCACTTAATGTAGGGTCGCCGCCGGTTATGCCCGCCGCTATTTTTAATGTGGTTAAACTTTCGGTTGCGGTATAACCGAACGCGGATGTTAACGAGCCGGTTATTTCTGTCGTAAATTCGTCTGCTACCGTGTAGTTTGAATACACAGGTTGCAAATTTATTTTGTAATCTTTTTCCGCGCCCGTGTAATCCACTTTGTAAATGCCGTTTTCTAATGTAGGCGTTACCGCAACGTCATCAAGCGTGAACGTGAAATCACAGGACTTTATTCTTTGATAATAATTGACCGTACATTCTCCGTATACTTCCGGGTTTGATTGGCTGGTGAATTTCAGAATTATCGGTTCGCCGAAATCCTGTTTACACACAAAATTAAACATACTGTCGTCACCGGCAACAAGGTCAATTATGCCGTAATCCGTAACCGTCTTCCCGCTCGCAAATTCACTCGCTGCGTTCCGCCAGCATACCGACGGAATTACCGTTTTGTCCGTTGCATAGTCCGGTTTTACTGTTACTATTATCCTATATGCGCTGTCCGCCTGCGGGTCTATGCCGTTTGCCGCAAACGTCGACGCGGGTAATTTAGCGCTATACAATGCTATTCCGTTATTCTCTTCGCCGTCCAAAATGGCGCCGCCGTTGCCGTCGCTGTTACCCGGTATATTTACTGTTCCGTCGCCTTGGTCGTCTTGCGACACGTCACCCTTAACCCACTTCAACGGGTTCCAGACTGGCAGACTCGAATGCAGTCCGCCGATTACACACGAAGTGATGACGTATGCAATTGCCAGTATAACCGCCAACACCGCTATTACTTTTGCAACCGTGTGCTTTTGCTTTACAGGTGCAGCTTCGTAATACCCGCCACCCTTGTTGTAGTTGTTCCTTTGATTGTTCCTGTTTGACATTGTATTTATCTCCTTAAATTGATTTTGAAATTAATTAACTCCGTTGACTTTGCCTTACCGCCGTGATATAATTTAAATGCACAAAAAATAACAACAAGTAAGACAAAGTCACGAAGCCGCCACACCCTTCGTTTACTTTATAGGCACTACCGCCGTAAAAGGTAAATATACAAAAAGGATGAAAAGCTCAAAATGTTCGGAAAAGAAAAATCCCCTTATAAACGCCGCGATACGGCACAGAAAAAAATTAATAAACTTAATAAAAAACGTGATAAACTTGATAAGAAAAAAAGATATGTTGATGACTATGAAGGAAAGCGCACACACCTAACTCGGTCAATGGCTGTGGCAATTTCTGATAGAAATTTGGCTGAGTACGAAATAAGGCATAAAAAAGTTCCAACATATCAAGATAATAGCAAACGTACCACGGTAAAAACAGAAGTGCATTTTGGAAGCGATAACAAGCAAGAGCTTGGAATTCACGGACATTACCATAGTGGAAATAAAAGTAAAAACAAATCTTACACGGCAAAATCTAAAAGTAAAACAAGTAATCGCAGTAAGAAAAATAATGAATCTAAATTTTTAAAGACACTTAAACTTATTGGATTAGGTCTTTTAGGCATTTTGATTATTGCTGGTATTATCGCTTTAGCCGTTGTATGTTGTAAATAATTTAAAATTAATCTAATCCGTCGGACTTTGCTCCGGCGGCTTTTTTATTCTGTTGCCGCTATTATTTTTGCGACCACTTCGTCGTATGTTTCGGCAATATTGAAATACTCCGTTATCGGTTTTTTGCTTTTTATGAAGAACGTACCGGTAACAATTATCGTCCACGGTGTTTCATAAATACGCGCTATTTTGCCTACTGCAATCAACATTTTGCTGTTATCGTCTTTATCTGTAACTTCTATAAACCCTTTCATATCTACTACTCTCATTTAAAAGCCCGTAAATGCCCCAATTTCACACGTTAGCCCTTTGACGGGTTTCCGCCCGCAAGGGGTTTACGAGCCAACAATTATTCTTGTTGTTTTTGATTATAACAACAAATTCAATTGTTGTCAACAACAATTTTAATTGTTATCTGTTAAAATTGCAATCAAAGGGATTGAAAACTATGAATTTCTCAAATAAAGCGAAAGAGTTGCGCGAAATGTCAGGGCTTTCGCAAATGCGTTTAAGCGAAAAAATAGGTATCAGTGCGGCAGCAATTGGGTTTTTAGAAAATCACGATAACGAACCAAAAGGTTCAACCGTTGTTGCTTATGCAAAATTTTTTGACGTTACCGCCGATTACCTTCTCGGACTCGAAGACGACGGCATAAAGACAGCCGCGCCGATGAACGGCTCCTTGTCTTACTCTTCCGAAGAACACAAAATAATTGAGCAATATCGCAGTTTACCGAAGCAACTTCAAGAGCTTATCCGCAACCAACTTGAAATTTATTGCGCTCCGGAAACGCTTAACAAATCAGATAAAAAAGTTTAAAATTTCCCCCACTACTTTTTGATG
>CAOMHR010000143.1 GCA_948482865.1 Christensenellaceae bacterium | reverse complement strand
TGAGCGGCGGGCTTTGCCTGCCGCTCATATAAGACAAGCACCCGCCACAAAATAAAACAATCTAATGAAAAAGAAAGCAACGAAATGCTGAGTGAAAATGGTGTTCGACGTTAAATCGCTTGGCGATAGCCCTGAACGCCTTACAGGTAAAGTTTACGTTCACTATTCGGATAAGTTTATGCAAGAACAAATGAATTTAATTAAATTCATTACGGACTGATTTTACACCCCAATTTACACCCCAAACCATACCCAAAACATAAAAAAAAGCCCCATATTATTGTGTTTATCCTTGACAAATATACACAACATATAGGGCTTTTGGCTGGGGTAGCTGGATTTGAACCAACGAATGACGGAGTCAGAGTCCGTTGCCTTACCGCTTGGCGACACCCCAATAAATTCAATTGCTTAATTATTATATAAGTAAACCCCGAAAATTTCAAGCGTTTTTAAGGGGTTTTTTATTTTTTATTTACAGCAGTCCATTGAATATTACGTAGGTTTACGGTGAGCGCTTATTTATTGCCGCGGACAGATTGGAAAGAAGGGCTTCGGCGGCGTAAAAAATATTTGCGTTAAAGTGCAAAAAAGTGTACAATAACGGCTGAGGATATATTTATGAAAATTATACACTGTGCGGATATACACCTTGGTTCTAAAATAGACAGTTCGTTCCCAAAAGAAATTTCTGCAAAGCGCAAAGAAACGGTGAGAAACACGTTTAAACGCCTTGTGTCCTACGCTGCGGAAAACGGCGTTCAAATAATACTTTTATCGGGCGACGTATTTGACGTGGACAACCCGTTCAAAAAGGATAAAGAATTCTTTTTCAGCGTGGTTGCAAACAACCCCGCGATAGATTTTTATTATCTCCGCGGCAACCACGATATTAACGGCGAAAGCGCAGGGTATGAAAATCTGAAAACCTTTTCCGACAGCTGGACTAAGTACGAATACGATGGTGTGACCGTTTGCGGAATTGAAATGACGGGCGAAAACTGCACGTCGTTTTATTCCACGCTTGACCTTGAAAAGCAAAATCTCAATATAGTTATGTTGCACGGACAGGTTTCGTCTTCGGCGGGAATGGACAGGATTAACCTTTCTAAACTGAAAGAAAAAAATATAGACTATCTTGCGCTGGGACACGTTCACGAATACAGGAGCGGACAACTGGACGGGCGCGGGGTATGGGCGTACAGCGGCTGTCCCGAAGGCAGGGGATTTGACGAAACGGGCGAAAAAGGTTTTGTTGAAATAGAGCTGCGCGACGGCAAACTTTCGCACAGGTTTATAGCCTTTTCAGAAAATGCGATTATTGAAAAATCCGTGGATATAACGGGCGTGCGAGACGCGTACGCGGCTTCGTTGAAAGTGAAAGAAGAAGCCGCGCTGTGCAACAGAAACATATACAGAATACTTTTGACGGGCGAAGTGGATTATACGGTGGACGATCTGGTTGCGGACGTTGAAAAGTATCTTTCGGGCGACTGCCTGTTTGTGCGCGTGAAGGACAGAACGCGCAAGAAAATAGACGTGCGGGCATACGACGGCGACACGTCTTTAAAGGGCGAGTTCGTGCGGACGGTGTACGCCGCGGACTACCCCGAAGAAGATAAAGCCAGAATAATTTCTTACGGGCTGAAAGCCCTGTCGGGCGGGGGGATAGAATAATGAAACTTTTATCCTGCTATATTGAAAACTACGGCAAAATTAAAAAGCGTGAATTCGATTTCAATACAGACCTGACTTCATTTTGCGAAGAAAACGGTTTCGGCAAGAGTACGCTCGCTTCGTTTATAAAAGCCATGTTTTACGGGCTTGAACCCTACCGCAGCAACACCAAAGATTTTTGCGAAAGAATGCATTTCTGCCCCTTTGACGGCGGGAAGTTCGGTGGAAACCTTACGTTTGAAGCGGGCGGGAAGGTATATAAAATAGAGCGGTTTTTCGGCGAAAAGAGCGACACCCTTGACGAGTGCGCCGTATACACGGGCGGTAAGCGTACCGCGGAATTCGGCAACGAGATAGGCAGGGCGGTTTTCGGTATTGACGCAAAATCGTTTGAACGCACGGCTTTTATAGGCAGCGACGAAATTGAAATTTCGTCCACGACGAGTATAAACGCGAAACTCAACAACTTTATCGAAGGCGACGAAGGGCTTGACAACGCGCTCAAAATTCTGGACGGCAAGCGGAAGGAATACAAAAAATCGCGCGCGGGCAACGACGCGGTTACGCAGGTTAAAGGCGAGATAGAAAACCTTAACTACGCCATAACCAACGCCGGCAACATAAAGGCGGCGCTTTCCGCCAAATACGAAAAGCACAGCGAAATCCGTGAAGAAATTTCTTCGCTTGAAAAGCAGGCGGAAAAAGCCCAGACGGCGAACGCCGTCCTGAAAGACTGGGAGCGGTACGACGGATTTATACAGGATATACATAGCGACGAAGCGAAAGTAAAAGAGATTGAAAACGGTTACCCTTTCGGACTGCCAGAACTTGAAAAAACCGAAAGCGTTACGGTTTTGCTTGAAAGGGAAGCGGAATTAAAGGCGAAGCTGTCGCAGCGCATTTTCGACGAAACGGACGAAGCGAAACTTGCGCGGTTGAACGAGAGATTTTCGGGCGGGGCGCCTTCGGAAGAGCGGCTTAAAGAAACGGAAAGGGACATAGGGGCGCACGCTGCGCTGGAAACGGAAATAAACCTTGTTAAAGACAAACCCCTTTCCGAAAAAGAGCTGAAACTGCGCCGTACTTTTGCCGCGGGAGCGCCGTCCGAAAAAGAGACGGACGCGGTAAGGAAAAAAGCGGAACAGTTAAAGGAAGCGGAAAGGGAGTTCAACCTGATTCCCGCGTCGGCTGCGCCGCAGACGGAAAGGGTGAAAAAGAACAGGCTTTTTCTTGTTTTTGCGATACTTTCCGCGCTGGCCGTCGCGGCGGGAATAGGCGTGGCGTTCGTTCAGCTTACGGCTGGTATCGTACTTGCCGCCGTGGGCGCGGTGTGCCTTCTTGCGGACGGCTTTTTGTACCTGAACAAAAAATTTACCAAAGTAAGCTATATGACCGACAGCCCGGAGCGCAGCGCGCTTGCGCAAAAGATTGCGGAGCTTTCGGACGGAATAAAGGCGTTTTTGATGCCCTACGGATATTTTTCGGGCAACGGCGTCGCGTTCGATTTCCTGACTTTTGAAGAAGATCTGAAAGTTTTCAACGAAGGTATGGCGGCAAAAAAAGCGGAGAGTGAAAAACTTGCCGTAAAGTGCACGGAACGGGACGGACTGGAAGAACGGTTGAATGCCTTTTTCGGGGAGTACGGCTACCGTGACGGCTTTTTGGCAAATCTTGCGCGGTTGCGCGGCGATATCGCGGAGCATAACGCCCTTCTTGAAAGAAAGCACAAGTCCGCCTTAAATTCCGACGAAATAGAAAACAGGATAAGAGAAAACGGCGCGGCGGTCACGGCGTTCTGCAAGACCTACCGTATGGAACGGGAAGGCTTGCGTGAGAAAATAAAAATATGCGCGGAAGACGTTAAAACCCTTGCCGCGCTGCGTGAAAAAATTGCGCAGACCAAAGCCCGCGCGGAATTGTTTAAAACAGAGCGCAATTTAACCGAGCGTCCGCAGGGCGGGCAGACGGGGCTGGAAGAGCTTAACGCGCGCCTTAACGCGTTGCGCGACGAAGCCAACAGGCTTTACAGGGAGATATGCGACGACGAAGCGCAGGCGGAAAAACTGGACGGCTATATCGCGGACAAGAGCGCCGCGGAAGAAAGACTTGACGGCTACAATAAAAAATACGGGCTTTTGTCAGCCTGCATTGATTGCCTTAAAAGCGCGGAAGAAAACCTGAAAGAAAAATACGTAAAGCCCGTGCGCGACAAGTTTATAGACTACTCCGAACTGCTTGAAAAGACTCTGGGCGAAAAAATTACGATGAACCGTGATTTTGAAATTTCGTTTGAACGCAGCGGCAAAGAGCGCAGCGAAAAACATTTAAGCACGGGGCAAAGGACTATTTGCGCGTTCTGTTTCAGGCTTGCGCTCATATGGAATATGTACGAAGGGGAAAAACCGTTCCTGATTTTGGACGACCCGTTTGTGAGTCTTGACGGACAGCATCTTGAAAAGGTGAAAACGCTTTTAAAAGAGCTTTCGAAAAAAATGCAGATAGTTTATTTTTCCTGTCACGAAAGCAGGGCGGTTTAATTTAATCGTTTTTTAAATTGAACAGAAAACAGCGGCGGCTTCATCCCGAAGCCGCCGCTGTTTTTAGTCCTGGCAAAGTATATA
>CAOMHR010000142.1 GCA_948482865.1 Christensenellaceae bacterium | reverse complement strand
GTCTATTATCGCCGCCGAAACTATGGTCGTGCCGAGTTTTGTGTTTATTTTACCGAGTTCCTTTAAAACCGATACGGTTATTGCAACCGAAGTTGCGGTAAGTATCGCGCCGATAAATACGCAGTTGTAAATATTGGTTACGCCCAAACCCAGTTCGCTGAAAGGCAAGGCGATTAAAATACCGAAAATCATAGGCACGGCAACGCCCGCGCAGGCTATAAGGGTTGAAGCAAGCCCCGCCGATTTGAGTTCTTTGATATTTGTTTCAAGACCCGTTGAGAACATAAGAAACAGCACGCCTATCTTCGAGAAAATGGAAAGCACCGTACTGCCTTCGGGCAGAACGAGAAAACTCCAATATTCTCCGCCTTCGAAGCCGATAAGAGCAAATCCGTGCTTGCCTATCAGGTCGCCGAACAGCGCGGGACCTATTAAAATGCCCGCAATAATATAACCGAGTACCTGCGGAAGTCCTATTTTTCTGAACACAAGACCCAAAAGTTTTGTGGCGAAAAGAATTACCGCAAGCACCATGCAAAATCCTATTGCCGAATTTCCGTCAAACATAAAACCACCTATTACATTATAATCTTTTGCGCTCTATGTATTATAATCTTATTCCGCCAAAAAGTTAAGCGAAAAAAAATTTTTAAAAAAAGTATTGACAAACCGAAAATCCGTGTTATAATGAAGATACAAAAGGAAAATAACTTACAAAAAATGTTAGACGTCAACATTAATCTATGAGGTAAGCTATATGAAATATAAGTAGCCGCGAAAGCGGGTCAATGTTCGAATTTAAAAAAAATGTTTCCACCGCTTCTATATGATAAGGGAAAAAAGTTCAAGGAGGTAAGAGTATGAAACTCTGCTTTGCAAGAACTAACGAAGTGAAAGGAAGGTAAACTCCAATGTACAAGTTTACATGCGGGGTCTGATTTCAAAGACGGAAAATTTTAGCAGTGTATTTGAATCCGGAAAAAATCACTGCGTGAGAAAACTCGGTTAAGCTGCAAGGCAGCCCGTCGGAAGGCGATCCCGAAAGCCTAAAACTGAATATAAAAATTTTAACCCTGCGGTCACGCCGCAGGGTCGTTTTTTTCTTGGTTTTTAAATTTAGTTAAGAAATAATGTCTTCCGCTGTAATATCGACAGGCTTTTTACGGAAGATACAAAATCTCACGGCGCTTACCGCCAACACAATTACGGAAAGTACAAAGGCTGCTATGGGATAAGGATAGTTGAAGTAAAATTTTTCCAATTGAAAATTCGTATCATTGAAAGTCTGAAGATATTCCAGAGCCTTGATGAATTCACTTCCCGCCGCAACCGTAAACGCAAGATACAAAAGCGAGCAAACAACCAAAATGCAGCTGACCGTCAAATTTTTACGGGAAGAATTTTCCGTAGCCTTAACTGAAAGAGCTGCAAGCACGCGCGTTGCCAGAACTACGGTTGCAACAAGCATTAAAAACGAAATGCACGCATAAGCAGTAAACTGGTTCAGGTTTAAAACGGCAGCGCTCGCTTTCCAGTCCATACAGGCAATTGAAAGTGCTGAAATAAGATACATTCCGCTTATATGATTTTTTTCCATAATAGCAGAGTCAACAGATTTCAACGAAAAAGCCGGATGATTACAAAGAGCGAGAACCGTTATAGTACCGGCGATACCCGCCGCCGCCAACACCGATTTTACTATGACGTTTAACGCAAGCAGGTCGCGCCCGCGGCTTGCCACATTTACAGCCGTATAAATAATTGCAAACACCGAGCAAAGCGATATCCCAGCTATAGTCGCGCCGTTTAATTTACTGTTTGCGACAGCTATCTCCGCTTGCGAGTCATATAAGTATTCAACCGTCCTTATATTACAGTTGTTTATGGCATGAAGAGCAACCGCACCTGCAAGATAGGCAAGAAACGCGGCAACGGCAAAACTTCCGCCGTTGTTTTGCGCTTTACCCGCCAGGCACTTTATGCCTTTTACAATCGCCATTACCGAAAGGACAAATACGGCAACCAAAGTCAAAACTGCAATAACCGTTCCGAAGACGGCAGGTATGTATGGAGCGCCGGCAAAATAATCCGAATAAGCCATATTCTCAGCATCCAGATTTTCAAAAGATTTTGCAATGACTTTGTAAACGTCTCCGAAATAATAGAATAAACTCTCACCGCTTTTGCCGCCGGAAAAACTTGTGCCTGACGACACGGTACTACTTGTTACATAACCCGTAAAGAACACGAATATGAGCGCAAACAACGCTGTCATAATAGCCGATGCGGGCGCGGCGTATTTTAAAAATGTTTTTACATTTTTATTACCTGCCCCGACAACCGCAGTTGCCGCATTTTTTGAGACGGGTTCCGGCTCCGAATATGATGGATGCCCGTTCCGGGTCTGTTTGACCCCGCAATAAGGGCAGAATGCGCTGTCTTCGGGAATACTTGAAGAACAGCCCTGACAAACCGCAGTTCCGTCAAGCCTTTTTCCGCAGGCTTTACAAAAAACGGCGTCTTCCGGATTATCTTTACCGCAATTTTTACAGTTCATTTGTTTCTCCTTTTTATTTAATCTATACCGTCCAGCTCGTCCAAAGTCAGGCTGAAACTCTGTATAAAGTTTTTAATAAAGTATTCCACCGCGGGCATCTTGCGCGAGAGTAAATCCTTTTCAATGCTCTTTTTGGCTTTTTCAAACTCGGTATTGCCGCAGCGCAACTCTTCAAGGCATTTGACGTACGCCGCAAGCCTGTCCGCCGCCTTCATAATTGCGTACTCCGCGCTGTTTTCGTCGGGGCGCAGGCTCTTTGAAATTTCACCGCGCAGCTCTTCGGGCAGTGTGGAAAGCAACTTTTCGCCCGCGCGCTCTTCAATGGATTTGTACGCGCCGCGTATAGAGTTGTTGAAATATTTTATCGGCGTGGGCATATCGCCCGTCATAACTTCGCTGCACTCGTGGTAGACGGCGTACAACACAGCCCTTTCAACGTCTACGTTGCCGTGGAAAACATTGTTGGTAATAACCGCCAGCGCGTGCGCGAAAAAGGTCACCTGCTGGGAGTGTTCCATTATGTTTTCGTCCCTGACGGAACGCATAAGCTGCCAGCGTTTTATATATTTCATTCTGTCAAGAAAAGCGTAAAAATCGTATCCCATTAAAATCTCCTTCTCAGATTGCGCGGTATATTGTTCATTATAAAACAATTTGCGCAAAATTTCAATTGACTTCGGGCAGAATTTTATTTATAATTTAATTACGCTGGTTTTACGGCGAAATAATTTAATATACCGTCGGGGGTGCCGGCATAGCCTGAGCGTCAGAATTGGCGCAGGGCGTATGCGCGAGCTGAGATTATACCCTTTGAATCGGCAACGTAATGGTTGAGCGATAGCACAAAGAGATTTTCCGCGTTCCCCGAATTTTTTTCGGGGAACGGTTTTTTTAAGGCGGATCACGGCGGTAAAAGGAGTTTTATGTTACACTTTTCACAACTTGCAGCCGTTTCCGAAAAAACGACCGACATCGTAAAATGGGTATCGCTGGGCGCGGTGGCGCTTTTAATCGTGATACTCGCCGCGACCTGCATAAAGGGCAAAAAGTTTTCAACTTCCGAAATTGCCTATGCGGGCGTGTGCCTTGCAGCGTCATTCGCGCTGTCCTTTATCAAGGTCTCGCCCGTGCAGTACGGCGGCTCTATTACCCTTGCAAGTTTCGTTCCCCTGCTGATTTACGCATATAAATTCGGACCGGTAAAGGGAACGCTTGCGGGACTTATACTGGGACTGTTCAACTTTATTTCCGACCCCTACATTCTTACGCCGCTGACCTTTGTGCTTGACTACCTGCTGGCGTTTGCTTCAATCGGGCTTATGGGCTTCGCCCCGAAAATGGGCAAAATCCCCGCGGCGGCAAAAGTTTCCGTAGGAACGGTGCTGGTATACGCGGCGAGATTTATGTTTCATCTCTTGTCCGGATTTATCTTCTTCCAGATGGATTCGGTATGGGCGGACCTTCCCATGACGAATATGTTTGTTTACTCTTTCGTTTACCAGTGCGTATACCTGCCCGCGGACTGCGTAATCGCCGTGTGCGTGCTTATAACGCTTGCAAAGACCAAGGCGCTTGACAAACTTTTAAACATAATGGACAGAAAGAACAAGCAACCCGCCGCGCAACCCGAACAACCCGTTCAAGACGAAAACCTTTCCGAATAAGACAAAGCCGCCGCGCACAATGCGCACTCTCATAGGGAATTAAATACTTAATTTTTAAGAGTTGCACTTTCAAACGAGGACAAAAGCTCTCGAACGATAGTTCGAGA
>CAOMHR010000141.1 GCA_948482865.1 Christensenellaceae bacterium | reverse complement strand
GGGGGTATGATAAAAGCAAGCGTTTGCCCCGTTTTACGCGCGGCGCTGGAAAAACTTAAAAGCATAATTTCCGCCAACGCAAAATCAGGCAGAAAAACGCTGATTTTTTGCGAAGACAGGCTTACCCTTGCGGCGGAGCGTATGGTGTGCGAAGCGGTAGGCGGCACTTTTTCCGTGTCCGTTTATACGTTTGCGCGTTTTCTTGCGGCGGAAAGGGGCAAGCGCGCGGATATACTCACCGCGCAGGGCTCCGCAATGGCTATCCGCAAAATAATAGAAGAACGGCGCGAAAGTTTAAAACTTTTCGGCAGATTTTCCGCCGCGGCGGCGGGCGCGGTTTACGACACTATCGCGCTTTTGTATTCGTCGAAAATTTCCGCAGCGGATTTAATGCAGGCGGACGCGGACGGACTGCTTGAAAGCAAGCTGCACGACGTTGCCGCAATTTATTCCGAGTACGAAAAGTATCTTGAAAACAGCGGTAAAATCGACCGCAACGCCTACCTTTCCGAGTTGCCGCAGGTCATAGAAAAGAGTGAAAACGTTGCGGCAAGCGACGTGGTTTTTCTGGGCTTTCAGTCGTTTACGCGTTCGTCGCTGGACTGCGCAAGGGCGGCGTTTAAATGCGCCCAAAACGTGTACGGTCTGTTTATAGGCGGCGCGGAAGAAATTTACGTAAACGAAGCGTTGGCGGCTTTCGAAGGCGCGGCGGAAGAGTTCGGCGGCGCGGTTGCGGAACGCGTCGAAAGCGGTTTGTGCAGGGAAGCGGAAGCATTGAGAAGCAGTCTTTTCAACCCTGAAATATTTTATAAAGCACAGCCGTTCAAAACGGATAAGGTGCATATTTTCGAAGCGTCCGACGAAGAAGACGAGCTTGAATTTATTGCGGCAAGCATTAAAAAATTCGTTCTCGAAGGCAACGTGCGCTATGCGGATATCTCTGTTATGCTGCCCGATGTAGCCGCTTCGGAAAGGGCGTTAAGGCGGGTGTTTTCGCAGTATCGCATACCCTACTATGCGGACAGGCGTCACACCCTTTCGGAACACGCCGCCGCAAAATTTATTCTGGATTATTTAAGCTGCTTTGCGCAGGGCTGTCCGTTTAAGGAGTGCGACGCGGTTATATCTTCGCCGCTGTTCCCCGCGGACAGGGCGGACAAGGATATATACAGAAATTACGCGCTGCGGCTCGCAAACTTCCGCGGGGGCGTAAGGCGTGAACCCAATCCCGAAATTTTAGCTAAAATGAACTTTGATTTCGACGCGGTGCAACGCGTGCGCAAACTGTTTCTGGACGGGCTTGCCTGCCTTAAAACGGGTACTGCGGCGGAAGTATGCGCGGGGCTTTTACACCTTCTTGAAAAGCTGGAAGTAAAGGCTTCGCTTGAAAAACTGACCGAAAAATTTAAAAACGATTATCCTGCCGAAAGCGAGTTCAGCGGTATGGTTTTCGACGCGGTTTCGGGCGTTATCGCGGAAGCTGAAGTTATTGCGGGCGGCGGTAAAATGCCCGTAAGCGAATTTATAAAAATATTGAAGAGCGGTTTCGGCGCGCTTGAAATATCGTTGATTCCACCCAAGGCGGACGCGGTTTTCGTGGGCGACATTGCGGCTACGGCGAATACCGGCAGCGGCGTTGTGTTCGCGGCGCAACTCACGGATGAAGTGCCCGCTTCCAGTTTGGATACCGCGCTTCTGACCGACGGCGAAATATCGGAACTCGAGTCTGCGGGGCTTGCCATATCGCCGAAAATAATGCAGGTAAATATGCGCAGGCGCGAGCAGACCGCGCTGAACGTGTGCGCTTTTAAAAACAGTTTATATCTTTCCTACCCCGTTCGCCTTGCGGGCGAAGAGAGCGGCATAAGCGAAATTGTATCTTACGCAAAACACATTTTTCTGACGCCGAACGGCGGCGCAATGAAAGCGGTGAATATAAAGCGGCTTGAAAAATCGGACGCCGCGCTGGTGTATTACTGCTCGGAGAAAATTCCCGCATTGAAAAGGCTGACTACTTCGCCGCGGGCGGAAACTCTTTCCGCGGTGTACGCCTGTCTGAAAGACAGCGGATTTGAAAGGGAAGCGGACGCGGCTTTGGCTGCGCCCCGCCGCAAGGTTCTGGGCGACGGCAGGGCGCTTTTCGTGAGCTACAATTCCATAACCCCGACCATGCTTGAAACGTATTTTGCCTGCCCTTACAGGAATTTCGTGCAGAACGGTCTGAAATTACAGGAAAGGGAAGAAGGCTCGCTCCGCCCCATAGATACGGGCAACTTCATTCATACCGTTCTCCAGCGCATTGCTCCCGAAATGGGAAACCTGTCCGCGGAAACGGCGCAATCCCGCGCGGAAGAAATTGCGGACGGACTTTTGAAGGACGCGCCCTATTCGTCTCTCACCGACAGCAAGAGCGGCGGCTTTACCGCGAAAGCGCTTGTAAAGGAAGCGGGGATAATAGCCGCGGGAATGTACGAGCAGCTTGAAAATTCATCTTTTAAAGTCGAGAGCGCGGAATACAAGTGCGAAGTGCCGCTGTTCGACGGTATAAAAGTTTTCGGCAGGATAGACCGCGTTGACGCAAGCGGCGATTTGGTTAGAATTATAGATTACAAGACGGGTTCGGTAGACCCTTCGCCCGCAAAATATTATATGGGTCTCAAATTGCAGTTGCCGCTGTATCTCACTTCCGCGGCAAAGGGCAGAAGGGCGGCGGGCGCGTATTATTTCCCCGCTTCGGTAGAATACAAAGACAAGGCGGACGGCGTGTTCAGGTTGCAGGGCTATATGGACGGCAGCGACGAAGTGGTCGCAAGCTCGGATACTACTCTGAAGCCCAAGGAAAAGAGCAGATATTTTGACGCGTATCTCGGCGGCGGCAGAAGCGACAAGGCTATGCCGGCGGAAGTTTTTGAAGACTTTCTGGAGTATTCGCAGGCGGTGGCGCGGCAGGGCGCAAGCGAAATGCTGGACGGAAACATTACCCCTTCGCCCGCGGAAGACGCCTGTTCGTTTTGCAAGGCGGGCGGCAGCTGCTCTTTTGCGGTGGGTACGGACGGCGAAAGCCGTTCTTCGCGGTCGCTGAAGTGCGGTGAAATTGCCGAAGTGGTAAAACGCTTAAAGGGGGAAGAATAATGGGCGTAACCTGCGAACAGCAAGCCGCAATAGACAGCCGCGGAAAGGTTATAGTTTCGGCTTCGGCGGGCAGCGGCAAGACTTTCGTAATGATTAAAAAACTGGTCGAAGCCATTGCCGGCGGCGCGGATCTGGACAACGTTTTAGCGGTAACTTTTACGAAAAAAGCGGCGGCACAGATAAAGGATAAACTGCGCGCCGCGCTGGTTGAAAAAATGAACGGCAGCGACGAAGCTACCCGCGCGCATTTAAAGCGCCAGCTTTCGAAAATTCCGTCCGCGGCTATTTCAACCATTCACGCGTTCTGCGCAAAACTTTTGCGCACATACTTTTACGCGCTGGATATAGACGGCACTTTCGATATAATTTCCGCAGACGACTCCGCCGCAAAGGAGTACAAACGGCGCGCGCTGGACAGCGTTTTCGAAAAGTTGTACGACGCGGAAGACGCGGACTTTTTGCACCTTTTACAGTGTTACCGTAAAAAGCGAAGCGACGCGTATCTCCGCGCGCTCATTCTTGAAGGCTATGAAAAACTGCGTATCACCGCAAGGTATCTCTCCCTTCTGGACAGCGTGGGAAATGTATATACCGAAGACGGGTTTAAGGAAGTCTGTTCACAGTTTTCGGGCGATATAAAAAGGAAGTGCGCGCATCTGAAAGACGCGGTGACAGAGTTTGCCGCGGGTTTTAAAAGTTCAGACCGCGTTTACGAAACTATTTTCGGCGAAATGCTTGAAAGTCTTGAATATATGTCGCACGCGGGACTTTTCGACCCCGCGCCGCCTTTGACGAGAACGCGCAAACCCGCCGACAAAGAAGACAGGGAAGAAGGCGAAAGATTTAAAGTTTTCAAGGAAAGCCTTTTAAAAAGATATAACGCCCTGCGCGGCGACCTGTCGGACGAAGAGACGGAAAGGCAGGCGTTTTTCGAAAGCGGAAAGACCGCGGCGGCGTTTTGCAAAGCGCTGAAAGAGTTTGACGCAGCTTATACGGCGGTTAAGCGCGACGAAAACAAACTTGACTACAACGATTTGGAACACCTTACGTTGTCCCTTTTGGAAAACGAACAGGTGCGCGGCGAAATAAACAAACGGTTTACCCTTGTCTTTGTGGACGAGTATCAGGACGTAAACCCCGTTCAGGAAGAACTGCTTTCAAAAACCGGCGCGGAAAATATCTTTTTAGTGGGCGACGTAAAGCAGGCTATTTACGGCTTCCGCG
>CAOMHR010000140.1 GCA_948482865.1 Christensenellaceae bacterium | reverse complement strand
AAAAAAAGAAAATCGAAAAAAATAAATGATAATAGAAATAGTCGGAAGACCGGGCGCAGGTAAGACAGCGCTTAATACGTTATTTTTGCTCCGCGAGTTAAAATATAAGGGGCAAATTTTACAACGTCAAAGCGCGAAGATAATAAACGGGTTCAATGCAGAACGAAAAAATAAGCTGCCGTTCCCGGATAGACCGCCGCTGTATTCTAATTACGAAGTACATATTCCTACAGGTTATAATGAGCTATTTAAACCTTACCATTTGAACCCGTACCGTTTGGGCTTATCAACGTTGCAGACATCGGATAAACTTCAACTGGTGCATCCGTATAGCTGTCTGCATATAACCGAAGCCCGGAAGTATTGGGACGGACGGGAAAGCTCGTCAATGCCTGACAACGTGAGCAGGTATTTTGAAACCCATAGACACAATTATTTAACAATTATTATGGACGCACAGCGCGGCGAATCGCTTGATTTAAATATCCGCTCTAACGCGAACAGATTTATAGAAGTGCTTGGAATGCTGAATGATGAAGACGCATACGGCAGGGTAATACGTTCAACTTGGTACTGCAGGGAGTTCTATTCATTGCAGGATTACGAAGCCTATCTTGCCGGTAAGACCGCTAATTACAGAGCAACGGTGTACCGGTATGAAGGAAATATATTTGAATTGTATGAGAGCCGTAACCGCATAATCGATTTCGTGCCGGCAGATAAGGAAGGCGCCGCATATAGCGCTTTGGAACAATTGAGTACAGACGAAGTAAAAACGCTTCCGCCGAATTTAGCGGCAATTTATGATATGTCGCGCCCTGAGTGGTACAGGCAAAAACCGATAGCGCCCAAACAACAGCAAGGAGTAAGAAATTATGTCGCAGCATGACGAAGTAAATATAGCGGCAATATTCAATGGCGAGCCCTCAGGAACGCCTGAGCAGGAAGCAGCGAAGCTCGCCATGCAGAGAGAACGTCGGGCAAATCTTCCAAAATTGGAACTTGCCGAAGGTGAACGGCTATATATACCGCGAGAAAAACTTATTGAAACGCACAGGGCGTATTATTCTATATTTGACGAACAACAAAAAGGCACGTTAAACGCTTCTGAAGAAATTAAGTCATACATGGACAGCGTAATATTCGAATCCTATCGTAGCGAAATCGATAAAATGCAGAGTGATTATTCGGACGAAGGTTTGCGCGAAGATTACGTACATGCAATAAAAAAGCAAATGACAACGCCCGATTATGAACGCCGCGGCTTATTCAGACGTAAGAGACCTAATTACGCTATGATACTTTGTCAGAAACAGGCAGAGCTTGAAAGCGACATACACCAGTCAAAAATCAGGGAAGATATAGATAAACAAGAAAGATTTTTGTACGGCGCTTTCGAAGCGGTGTTTGACGAATTGGAAGAAATTACGTATATGAGCGCGCGCAGGAAGAAGCGCGGCGAACTTGAAACTATTCTGGATGCGATACAGTACGCGCACAAACAGTGCAATTTTGAAACGCTTGAAAAACTGATTGGCGAATTAGATGATTCAATCCGTGAAAGTGTACGTTGGAAAAAACGCCGTATAGAAGTTTGGGGACTAATAGGTAGGCTTATCGAATGCTGCGAACGTGAAATTAAATGTGATAAAGAAAAACGAAAGGCTCGGGTAAGCGATAAAACGGTTTTACGCCTGATTGCCGAAATACTGAAAGTTAAGCGCGGCGTTCCTGAGCTCCCGGCGCCGCAACCTGAAGCGACAGAAAGCCCCATACCTGAAGATTATCCGGTGCCGGACAGTTGCGGCAGCCAAAGCGTTGAAGAATATTTTGTTTCGCCTGACGAAGCGGAAGAAATTGAATCGGATATGTTCGACGAATTGTATGGCGCCGAACTGGACGAGCTTTACGAACTCGAAGATGAAGCGGCGGACGGAGACACTGAGACTTCTGAAGACGCGGAAAAATGATAAAGGGGGTAAGCATGGAAGAAGAAATTATTTACATAGAAAAATTTTATAGATTCAAATGCAAAGACTGTCCTACTGTGAAAGAATATCCGAACAGGG
Source organism: Christensenellaceae bacterium (assembly GCA_948482865.1). Lineage (GTDB taxonomy): Bacteria > Bacillota > Clostridia > Christensenellales > Borkfalkiaceae > Coproplasma. Next base: position 2,328 of record CAOMHR010000140.1, on the reverse strand, counting down.
ATAAAGCCCAGGATTATGGCTGGGCGATAGCGCGCGGCGGAAAGATATGCTATTGCCCTGCGTGTGCGCTTAAGCACCGTTCACCCGGCTGTAAGGGCGCAAAGTCTGGCGCCAATGCTTTCAAACAGCTCACAATCAACGGGGTGGCTAATGCGTAAATTAATTGACGTCAAAGAATTATTCAACCGCCTTTGCGGTTTTGAATACGAGCTTTTGAAGTATATCAACCGTACGCAGGGCGAAGAGCCTGCACCGATTAATTTTTCCGAAGCGGCGATAGCCTTAAGCGCCGACAAGAGCGAAGTGCGCGGGGCAATTAAAAGGCTGGTGAAAGCTGAAGTACTTATTGCCGACGGCGCCGACGGCGAGAACTTCAAAATTAATTGGGAAGTATTTAAGGCGCCAGAAGAAACAGCAGCGCCGAGCGGGAACGATAAAAAGGATTAAGAAATGTCAGGGACAACGGCGAAACAACTTAATAATAAATTTTCAATCGTTCCGCCGGAGCTTATCGGTCGGAGCTGTTCGCCGCTATTCCGAAACTGCGGCAAATCAAAGGTTTTGACGGCGGCGCTCCTGAACACTCGCGAAACTGTGTTTGGCAACGGTTGCACAACGTCGTACACTGATTTTGTAAACGAGCTCGGATATTCCCGCTCGATTATCGCCCGCAACATTGTCGAGCTTACATCGGACGGCGGCGCATTTACGCGTGCAGGGCAATCGAAATATGCGGCGGCAATTGACTTCGATACAAAGCACGGCTTGCCAGTCTATCACTTTTTGCGCGTGGAAATGTTTAACGGCTTACGTTTAACCGGGAACGATGTTTTATTTGTGTCAAACGTAATCCGCTATTATCTGAACGATGACCGTGAGCAAAAGTATTTTATCGGCGGCGAAATCCGCGTTGCTTCGTTCCTTGGAACAGTTGAGAGCACCGCGCACGGTGTAATCAATAGAGTATTGAAAGCGGGCATTTTACACCGCTTTGTAATGCACGAAGGTAAGCTCGAAATGGGCAAGGGAATAAACGGCGACTACCAAACCGTATATGTTGTAGACGATAAGATTTTAAAGCGTGTAAAGGCTATCAGAAAGGCTTTAAGAAAAGCGCAAGCCGACAAAGAAGCCGTTAAAACTCTTTTTACGGTCAAGCCTGAACAGAACACTGACAAGAAGCTGCGCCGTTGTGATGACGTGCACTACAATAAATACACGCTTGAGATTTCGGACGAACAGAAATTCCATAAGCTCGAAGTCGCGTTCGCTTCCGATGAAAAGTATCTGAATATAAAACAACGTTTCGCCCGGCTTCGGACAGCTTGGCTCGATACGTTCAGAACGGCGCCCGCCCGAGCGGACGAGCTCGAAGCCGAAATGAACGACGTTGCAGACGAGCTCAGAGCTTATATCCAGAGCCGCGGCGCTCCGCCCGACGATGTCCCCGATGACATCGGGAAATACATAAAATAACAGCGTAGATAATCTCTACGCTTTTAGTCGTTCACAAAGCCCGATTTCGGGCTTTTTTTTATGCCGATGAAACCGCTCGAATTATAAAAAATCGGGCGGTTTCCTTATAAAAAAATTCAGTTATCGGAAAATAGACTATTCTATACTAATTTCCGATAACTGAAAGTTTAGTTTACGAGTGCCGAAAGTACGGTTTCCGAGTACTTATATATTTTATTAGCAAAATTTATTATTGAAAGAATAAAAAGAAAGCCGCACTGGGTGCAGGCTTACGCCCCCAAAGAAAGCAGCGGGGATTTATCCGCGCGAGCGCGGTATATTTAAAGCGGTATGCCCGCGGCTGTTCGGCAGCGTTTCCGGCGTTCGCGCCTGTTCAGAGCTTTGCGCTGTATCAGAGCCACGGGCAGAGCGTTTTGTTTTTGGTCGGAATGGTTGTTGTTTTTCGGTGCCATTGCCCGATATGCGGTCGCGTTTCTCGCGAAGCATATAATGCTGATAAGCGGTTGCTTAATCAGCATAGCCCGGCGTGGGTGCCTTGTAGTATAGTTATCGAATTTGTGGACGATTTTTTAATTTGATGAGTGTGGTAGAGTTGCCGTGCCGGTGTAGTTTAACGTCCAAAGTTCCGCCGCGCCGCCTGAACCCGCATTTTTTAATGCCCGCCGCGCCAAAGTTGCGTTGTTTTGCGCATACTGTCGGTATGGCAGAGTATGAAAAGATTTATGTAATTGTTTTTCTCAGGGTTGACCGCGACGGATATTCAAAACCGGTAATGATAGAGTGGGAAGACGGGTCGCAATATCATATTTCAAAAATTATTGAAAAGCGGCAAGCCCCGCCGCGGCACGTCGG
>CAOMHR010000139.1 GCA_948482865.1 Christensenellaceae bacterium | reverse complement strand
TAACTGGTCCAAGCAGCAGGGAATACCTGTCGGACCTGGTCGCGGTTCGGGCGTCAGTTCTATTGTCGCATATTCGATAGGGATAACAGACGTTGAACCTTTGCAATACGATTTGCTGTTTGAAAGATTTTTAAACCCCGACCGTGTTTCTATGCCAGATTTCGATATAGACTTTTGTACCGACAGGCGTGAAGAAACAATCGAATACGTGCGCAGAAAGTACGGCAGGGAAAACGTGTGCCAGATTGTGACGTTTGGTACAATGGCTGCGAAGAACTCTATAAAAGACGTAGGCAGAGTAATGCGAGTTCCGTATTCCGAAACGGACAGGCTTACAAAGATAATGGACGGAAAAACCACTATCACAGACCTTTTGGGCAGGCGTATAGAAGGCGCGCGTAAAAAGTTTGAAGCCGAAACCGATGAAGACAAAAAGGCGGACCTTGAAACCAAACTCGATGAATTGAAAGCTGCAAGAAACAGCGAATTTTGTGAAATTTACGAAACCGACGACGCGCTGCGCAGAGTAATCGATATGGCTTTGAAAGTGGAAGGTATGCCAAGACAAACAGGTATACATGCTGCCGGCGTCGTAATTTGCCAGAAGAGAATAGCGGACAACGTTCCGCTTTCAAGAAACGGAGAAGATATTACTACGCAATTCGTCGCTAAAGAAATAGAAGCGCTTGGAATGTTAAAGATGGACTTTCTTGCGTTGGTTACTTTGACCGACATAAAGAAGTGCGTTGATTATGTTAAGGAAGATTTTGGAATAGACATTAATTTCAATGAAATAGGTTATTCTAACGAAGGCGCTTACGCTTTGATTTCAGAAGGCGACACGGACGGCGTGTTCCAGCTCGAAGCCGGTGGTATGAAGCGCTTTATGAAAACCTTAAAACCCGACTGCCTTGAAGACCTTATAGCGGGCGTTTCGCTGTATCGTCCTGGTCCTATGAGATTTATAGACTCGTTCTGTAAAAGGAAGCACGGACAAGAGCCTATTTCATATGACTGCAGCCAGGAAGAGAAAATTCTGAAAGTCACTTATGGCATTCCCGTTTATCAGGAACAGGTAATGCAGATATTTCAGGATTTAGCTGGTTTTTCGCTTGGCGAAGCGGATTTGGTGCGCCGTGCCATGGGTAAAAAAGATAAAAAGACTTTGATGGCGCAAAAAGAAAAATTTATAAACGGCGGCGTAAGCACGACTAACGGCAATGAGATTAAGGGCTGCGTACAAAACGGCATACCGGCCGAAGTGGCAAATAAAATTTTCGGCGATATGGAAGGTTTTGCTTCCTATGCATTCAATAAATCGCACGCCGCGGCATATGCGGTTCTCGCTTATCAGACTGCCTGGCTTAAAAAATATTATTGTAAAGAATTTATTTGTGCTTTATTGAACAACCGTCTTAATAAGATTGATGAAATTACCAAATATGTAATTTATCTTAAAGAGAAGGGGTATAAGGTATACCCGCCCGACATAAACAAAAGTAAAACCGTGTTCACCGTAGAAAAAAACGGCGTAAGGTTCGGTCTTTCTGCGCTGAAAGGTGCAGGGCAGACCGCAATAGATTCTATCATAGAAGAGCGTACTAAAAACGGCGCTTTTAAAGACTTTCCAGATTTCATTTCCCGCAGCGTGAATTGGCTTAACTCTCGTCTTGTTGAAGGTTTGATATTTGCGGGCGCATTTGATGAAATGGGTGTGAAGCGTTCGCAACTTGCTCTTGTTTATGACCAACTTTGCTCTCGTGCAAAAGCGATAAGTAAGCAACGCGACAGCGCGCAGATGAGCCTTTTCGGGAATTTCATAGAAGAAGAAAAACTTGATGTAAATTACCCTGACGTTCCCGAATATGAATTAAACGAAAAGCTGTCAAAGGAAAAGTTGGTTCTTGGCGTTTACGTCAGCGGACATCCGTTTGAAAAGTATATGAACGCTTTCCCTGATTGTACGTTTGATTGCTCGTATCTTGAAGATTACGTTGAAGATGAAGACGGAAACCGCACGTTTAACCGCATTGAAGACGGTATGCGTATTACTATGTCAGGCATAATATCTTCTTACAGGCGCACTACAACTAAAAGAACGGGCACTTATATGGCGTTTTTGACTATTGAAGACGTTTACGGTTCGTTAGAGTGCGTATGTTTCCCTGCGGCATACGAAAAATACAAATCCGATATTGCTCTGGACAAAATTGTTATTGTTAAAGGTAAACTGGATATAGACGGTGAAAAAGGCATATCGCTAATAATTGACAGTATATCGGCTGTAGAAGACGAGCGGTTGGCAGAAGCCGGTGCGCAGCAGATGGCAAAGGAGCAGCCTGTTTTATGGCTCAATGCCGGTAAACTTGATGACGAGTCATTTAGCGAATTTGTCAATATGCTCACAAATTATGATGGCGGTACATTGTGTAAGATTGTACGCGGTGACAAAAAATATAAAATAAACGGCGTCAATTATTGCCGCGGTCTGTTGGCGGAATTATCTACTTATCTGGCAAATGAAGATATAAAGTACGTAGATAAAACTTGAATAAGGTTTTAAAAACTGTTGTATTTTTTAAAAGGTTCTGTTATAATTAATTTTGGAAATGATGAAATAAGTTCATAACGGCTTTGGGGGCAAAGTATGAACGGCGCATTAAGCGGAGGATTTTATGAAAAGAATAGGCTTGCTTACCAGCGGCGGTGACGCTCCCGGAATGAACGCGTGCATCAGGGCGGTTGTGCGTACGGCTCTTTATTACGGAATGGAAGTATACGGAGTTGAGCGCGGGTACCAGGGACTTATCGACGATGAAATGGTTTCGATGGAGATGCGTTCGGTTTCGGACATAGTTCAAAGGGGCGGTACAAAATTGCGTACTGCCAGGTGTCTTGAAATGCTTACCAAAGCAGGACAGAAAAAAGCGGTCAAAACTTTGGAAGCAAGGGGCGTGGAAGGTCTTGTCGTAATCGGCGGAGACGGTTCGTTTCGCGGCGCAAAATGTCTGTCTGAAGAGTACGGTATTCCTACAATAGGTATTCCCGGCACAATAGACAACGATCTTGAATATACTGATTATACGCTGGGCTTTGATACGGCTGTAAATACCTGTATCGACGTTATCAATAAATTGCGCGATACTATGACTTCGCATGAAAGAATTTCCGTAGTTGAAGTTATGGGCAGACGTTGCGGCGATATTGCTCTTTATGCGGGTATTGCAAGCGGAGCTGAAATAATTGTCGTTCCTGAAGTGGTGTTTGATTTAGATGACGTTGTTATGCGGATTAACCGTTCGCGCGCTAACGGCAAACATTCTAATATTGTAGTAGTAGCGGAAGGCGTATGTACGGCGGACGAGTTTGCAAAGCAGTTGCAGTCCGTTACCACATATTCTGTCCGTCCCACCACGATAGGTCATATACAGCGCGGCGGCTCTCCTTCAATGGCGGATAGAATGCTTGCGGCGCAGTTCGGCAATAAGGCTGTTCGTCTTTTGAACGAAGGCATAGGCAACAGAGTGGTTGGTATACGCAAAAACGAAATTATAGATATGGATATTATCGAAGCTGTAAGTATGAAGAAAAAATTCAATTACGAGCTTTATGAAACCCTTCAAATGATTTCAATGTAAACAATTAAGAACCGCTTTATATAAGCGGTTTTTTTATTTAGAACAAAAATTAAGGGATGGATTATGATATTAACCGTTTGTCCGAGTCCGTGTATTGACGTCAATATGGAAGTTGATACGTTAAGCGTTGGCAGACCAAATAAAATTATAAGTAAAAGTACTTTTTATACGGGTAAAGCTATTAATGTGGCAATCGGGCTTGCAAGACTTGAATCGCGTGTTTTTGCGACAGGTTTTATGTATGAAGAAAACAGCCGCCAGTTTGAACACGAACTGCACAGGGAAGGAGTCCCTTACAAGTTCGTGTGGAATAAGGGCAGGGTGCGCGAAAATTATAAAATAATAGACAGAAAGTCTATGTTGACCGAAGTGAACGATATAAGTTCCGAAGTACCTGCGTCAAAACAGGAAGAACTTATCGACATTGTGGGAAAACTTTCTGTTGACAGTGAAGCTATAGTTATTTCGGGCGGTCTTGCAAAAGGAATGAACGCCGACTTCTATTATAAGGTTTTAAAAGCTGCGCCTTCTTCGGTAAAGAAAATTGCGGATGGCGACGGTGAAAGGCTTTTACAGGCTTTAAAGTGCGGAGTGGATATAGTAAAACCTAATTTGAGCGAGTTGGAAAACACTTTACAATGTGAAATAGCGTCAAAAAGCGATATGCTGGAGGCTTGCCGCAAAATTGTAGATAAAGGAGCAAAATATGTTCTTTTGTCTTTGGGCAAGCAGGGGGCGGTCATTACCGACGGCAATGAAAGTTATCACTGCA
>CAOMHR010000138.1 GCA_948482865.1 Christensenellaceae bacterium | reverse complement strand
TCAATGGTGCGGCGGGAATAGCAAGCGTAGCTGCGGTGCAACCGCAGCAGCAACCCATACAACAAGCCCAGCAACCTATGCAACCTTCTAACACTTTGCAGCAACAGCCTTATTTTAATCAGCCTTCCGGTGATATGGCAACGGTTCTTGCAAAAATTGAAGCAGAGCTTGCACAAATCCGTGCAGAGCAGAATGTTTCTCGCGGCTTTAATTCGCCGATGCAATCATACGGACCGCAGCCTATGGGCGATATGAATGCGGTTATGCTTGCGAAAATGGAAGCAGAATTTGCAAAAATGCAGGCAAGACAGGAAGCGTCGCAGGAAGTTTCAGCTGCAAAAATGGAGCTTGAATTCTTCAAATTACACGGCTTCCCTATGAATTATGCAAACCTGTACGGCTATAACCAGTTTGCGCAACAGGCAGGCAAACAGATTGGGGATTTGCCCAACAGACCCGGCAATTATTCTGCGGATGAAGTGGGCGCAATTATGGCAGCAATGATGCGTAATATGGGCGTTGCCAATGCGGAGCTAAATATGCCGCAAAAGCCCGCGGAGTTGCCGCAGGTTACGGAAGAGAGCAAAAACAGCACTTCGGCATCTTATCCGCCCGACGCGGTAATTACTACCACAACTACGGTTGATACGACGAAAAAAGGCGGGGACAGTCAAACTGTCCGCAGCGAGCAACTGAACGACGGCAGACTGTTTGATATCGACGGATTCTACGACAGCTTTGAAAGCAAATAAAAATGAAATCGGAACACAATCAGTGTTCCGATTTTATATATGCGTGATTATTATTTTAACTTATATTTTGTTTGATAGCCGCATTGGTCTGTGTAGCACCAGCGTCGCTTAAATGGTCTAATAATGCTTTCATTTCGCCTGTAATGTGCTAGCGAAGGCAGGAGAAGTCATTATAATTAAGTCAATTTTTATAAGACATTTTTTAGCGGCGTTTATAAGAATAGTCTGTACAAGTATATTTTCCGTGCACAAAACAACTTGCACCGCCTGCACAAAAGGCAGGACAGTCATTTGGTAAAATTCAGTTATCTCTGTCGACTTGAATTTTCCAAAAAGATATTTTTAAATTTGCCGGTACGCAGTGTTTTTTAGTACCGTTTATCACCGCTATTTTCATATTTTATGTCTAAAATAATAAATCCGAGCCAATCATCTTTTACAAATGCTTGGTTCGGATTTTAATGACTTGGTGCCGGTGATCGGGGTCGAACCGATACGGTATCACTACCACGGGATTTTGAGTCCCGCGCGTCTGCCAATTCCACCACACCGGCAAATCACTTTATTATTATATAATAACGCACTTTAAAAATCAAGTGATTTAATAGTTTTTTGAAATTAAATTGATTTTGTCGGGCAAAAGTGTTAAAATAAATATATATGGAAAAATTAGTACTTATTGACGGAAACAGTTTACTTAATAGGGCGTATTATGCAACGCCTATTTTTACTACGCGCAGCGGTATGCCTACCAATGCAATTTTTGGTTTTGTTAAATTATTGTTCAAAATTTTGAACGACGTCAAACCGGAATACATCGTGGTCGCCTTTGATTTGAAGGCGCCGACTTTCAGACACAAAATGTTTAATGAGTATAAGGCGACGCGCAAGGGGATGCCTGATGATTTGGCGGCTCAGGTTAAACCGTTAAAAGATTTGCTTACCGCAATGAAAGTTGCAACCTGTTCAAAAGAAGGACTTGAAGCGGACGATATTATAGGTACGCTTTCCGCCAAATTTAACGTACACAGTTATATTTACACCGGTGACAGGGATGGCTTTCAGCTTGTAGACGATAAAACAGACGTGTATTATACAAAGCGCGGCGTTTCCGACTTGCAGAAACTTAATTTAAATAACTTCAAAAGCGAGACAGGCTTAAATCCTTCACAGGTGGTTGATTTAAAGGCGTTAATGGGGGACAAGTCTGATAATATCCCCGGCGTGGCGGGAATAGGTGAGAAAACCGCGCGCGAGCTTTTGGCGCGTTATTCAACGCTCGACGGAGTTTATAGCAATATTGAAAACTGTAAAGGCGCCGTTAAGGAAAAATTGGAATGCAATAAAGAGACGGCTTATCTTTCATATAAACTTGCAACGATAGACAGGAGTTGTGAGTTGGATTTGAAAATCGAAGACTGCACGGCTCCCGTTAAATATAGTACGGACGTTAAGAAAATGTTCGCTGAATTTGAATTCAGAAGTTTTTTGGGGCTTGACATTTTTCAGGATGACGAACAAGTCGCGCAAGAAAGTAAAAGTTATCCCGAAAAGGTAGTCTGTAAAACATTTAATGAAACTATTGCTGCATTCGGTGGCGAACAGGAATTTTCCGCAGTTGTTGACGACAAGTGCGCAAATTTTTATGCGAACGGTAAATTAATTGAAGTAAAACTTTCTGAAAATCTTTTTTTTGACGACGGTGTAAGTTATAACGAGTTTATTGATATTTTAAAATACGTTTTCTCCGATTCAAAACATAAGGTAACAGTATTCGGTTGTAAGAACGTTATGCATTTATTGAACGGTTTAGGCGTTCGATTTGACTGTGCTTTTGAAGACGTGCAACTTGCTAAATATTTGTGCGATTTTTCTGCTTCGAGTTTTGATTTGAAAAATCTTTGCGATTATTATTTATACGATATTGAATTTGCCGCTTATGCAGTCTATGAATTGTTTGTAAAATATTTTGCTATGCTTGAAGAAAACGGTATGCTTCATTTGTACAGAGATATTGAAAAGCCGCTTTTGAATATCTTGTACGATATGGAAGTTGAAGGCGTGAGAGTAAGTTGCGAAATGCTTGACGAAATGTCAAAAAGGTACGAGCAGCTTGTTAATGAATATAAGCAAAAAATTTATGTTCAATGCGGCTGCGAGTTCAATATCAATTCGCCTGCGCAATTAGGACAAGTGTTGTATGAAAAACTTGGATTGACAGCGGTTAAGAAAAAGAAAACAGGTAAATTTTCAACCGGCGCCGAAGTTCTTGAAAAGTTGGAAAGCGAGTCGCCCGTTGTAGGGGATATATTAAAATACAGACTTTATCAAAAATTGCATTCCACTTATCTTGAAGGGTTTAAACCGCTGATAGATAAAAAGACGGGAATAGTTCATACAACGTATAACCAGACTATAACAGCGACAGGCAGGCTTTCAAGTGCGAACCCCAATTTGCAGAATATACCTATACGCGAAGACGAAGGCAGAGAACTCAGAAAACTTTTTGTGCCGCGTGAAGGCAATGTTTTTATAGATGCTGATTATTCGCAAATTGAACTCAGGCTGCTTGCGCATTTTTCGGGTTGCAAGGAGTTGATAGAAGCATATGAAAAGGGAACAGATATTCATACCGTTACGGCTTCTCAGGTATTTGACGTGCCAATTGAAGAAGTAACGCCGAAAATGCGGCGCGAAGCCAAGGCTGTAAATTTTGGAATAATATACGGTATAAGCGATTTCGGGCTTTCGCGCAATCTTGGTATTTCGCTTGAAACTGCGCGTGGATATATTGAAAAATATTTTGCCACTTATAGCGCCGTAAAAGAGTATATGAATTTAAGCGTTGCATTTGCAAGGGAAAACGGCTACGTTTCGACTTTGACAGGAAGGAAGCGTGTAATTGCTGAAATCAATTCTTCAAATTACAATTTGCGGCAGTTCGGCGAGCGAGCTGCTATGAATATGCCGTTACAGGGTTCAAGCGCAGACATAATTAAAATTGCAATGATAAACGTTGACCGCGCACTAAAAAAACGCGGTTTAAAAGCCAGACTTATTTTACAGGTGCATGACGAGCTTGTTCTTGATTGTCCCGAAAACGAAGCGCAGGAAGCCGCTGAAATTCTTAAATACGAAATGGAAAATGCTGTTGAGTTAAAAGTTCCGCTCACGGTAGACGTTCATTCGGGGAAAAACTGGTATGACGCAAAATAATTTGAAAATTGCCATAACGGGCGGAATAGGCAGCGGCAAATCAACCATAGGTTCCATAATTGCAGAGCAGGGATATCCTGTAATATCGTGTGATAAAGTTTATAATCAGCTTTTAAAAGAAGATTACTTCATACAGATTTTGGCAAATGAATTTGGCGATATATTAAGTTATGGGAGCTTGGACCGCAATAAACTTGCCGACATGGTTTTCAGTGATGGAAAAAAATTGCAAAAGTTAAACGATATAACTCATCCGATTATTATGAAAAGCGTTTTTGATTTGATGAATAAAGAAAGGGTTGCATTTTGCGAAGTTCCGCTTTTGTTTGAAAGCGGATACGAAAAAAAATTTGATAAAGTCATTGTCGTGTTAAGAGAAAAAAATGAAAGAGTCAAATCAGTAACCAAAAGGGATAATATTTCGGAAAAGTCTGTTTTATTGCGAATAA
>CAOMHR010000137.1 GCA_948482865.1 Christensenellaceae bacterium | reverse complement strand
TTGCGCCGCGCGGCGGTTAAATTTATTTTATTAAGCCTTCGTAAAGGGGAAACCGCTTGCAAAGAGCGGCAACTTCCCTGTTTACGCTTTCAAAACAGGCTTCGCGTTTTTCTATAACTTCGGCTATAAGTCCGGCTATTTTGCGCGTTTCGCCTTCCTTCATTCCGCGCGTTGTAATCGCGGACGTACCAACCCGTATACCGGAAGTGACGAAAGGTTTTTCCTTGTCGAAAGGCACTGCGTTTTTGTTGACCGTGATATGCACTTCGTCGAGATATTCGGTAAGCTGTTTACCCGTGATATTCTTATCCGCGAGTTTGAGAAGAACCAGATGGTTATCCGTCCCGCCCGAAACCATTTCAACGCCCGACTTTTTAAACTCGTCTGCCATAGCCGCCGCGTTTTTGACAATCTGTTTCTGGTACTCTTTAAATTCGGGGGAAAGCGCTTCCTTAAACGCGACTGCCTTTGCCGCGATTATATGCATCAAAGGTCCGCCCTGAATCCCGGGGAATATAGCCTTGTCGATAATTTTGCCCCACTTTTCCTTGCACATTATTACGCCGCCGCGCGGACCGCGCAGGGTCTTGTGCGTGGTAGTTGTAACAAAGTCGGCATAGGGTACGGGATTGGGATGAAGCCCCGCCGCAACCAGCCCCGCAATGTGCGCTATGTCAACGAACATTAACGCCCCGCACTTATCGCAAATTTCGCGAATGCGTTTAAAATCTATAATTCTGGGATACGCGCTCGCGCCCGAAATTATTACTTTGGGCTTGCATTCAAGCGCATTTTTTTCCATTTCGTCGTAGTCGATAAGTTCGTCTTTTTCACTGACGCCGTACGGCACTACGTTGAAATACTTGCCCGAAATATTTACGGGCGAACCGTGCGAAAGATGTCCGCCGTGGGAAAGATTCATTCCCATAACGGTGTCGCCCGGCTGGCAGGTTGCAAACAAAACCGCAAGATTTGCGCTCGCGCCCGAGTGGGGCTGGACGTTGCAGTACTCGCAACCGAAAATTTCTTTAAGCCTGTTGCGCGCAAGTTCTTCGGCAATATCCACAAATTTACAACCTCCGTAATAACGGTTGGCGGGATAGCCTTCCGCATACTTGTTGGTCAGGTGGCTGCCTGCCGCCGCCATAACCGCAGGGGAAACAAAATTTTCGCTCGCAATAAGTTCTATATTGTTCTGCTGGCGGTCAAATTCGAGTTTAAGCGCTTCGGCAACTTCGGGGTCGGTCTTTTCAATAAGGGATATGTCTATCATAACTGCTCCTTGCTTTTTGTTTATTATACCACATTCTTTTTGATATAACAACAGCATTTTTATGTTTTTTAAGTGAAAAGGCGGCTGTTCCCCCGCAACAAAAAAGTCCGCGCAAATTTGCGCGGACGTGTTTTGATTTCCGTCTTTCAGCCTTTGTCAATATCGCCGTCCGTACAGTGAACGGTGTAATCGCCCATATAGGCGTCCCAATAATCATTTTTTTCGATGGCGTTCCATTGCGCTATAGTGCCGTTGAATGTAATATCAGTCAGGTTGACACAATCGGAGAACGCACCGCTGATAAACGTTACGCTGTCGGGTATCGTTACGCTTGTAAGGTCTCTGCAACCGCCGAATGCAAAATCGTCGATGCTCTTTACGCTATCGGATATCGTTACGCTTGTAAGTCCTTTGCAACCGGCGAACGCACAATAGGTGATACTTGTTATGCCGTCGGGTATAATCAATTCCCCCGAAATTTTATTTCCGTTTATATACAATGAAGTGTTTGACGACACAAGGTAACTACTGTATCTGATAACTTTGCACCAGCCTGCTATATCGCCCGTATAGTAAACGCTTTCAATAGCCCTACAATTAAAGAACGCATAACCGTAGATAATCTTTACGCTACCGGGTATGGTTACGCTTGTAAGAGATCTGCAATCGCTGAACGCATAATCGTTGATAACCGTTACTCCGTCGGGTATGGTTACAGATGTCATTTCCTGCAACTTCTGATTGTTTATATACACTTTGCTTAAATCCAGATTATTAAGCCCGCTAATGCCGCACCAACCTGCTATATTGCCCGTGTAATACATACTTTCAATCGCGTCGCAACCGTAAAATGTACCTGCGTGTATATTTGCAACTTTGTTGCCGAAAATTACCGTTTTAAGGTTAGTTCCGTCAAAAGCGGTTTTATATCTGCCGCCGTCCGAGTCGACTGCGGCTCTACAATCCACAGCATTCCAATATACGGTTTCAAGATTGCTGCACTTCACAAACGCACCTATAATAATGTTTACGCTTTCAGGTATTGTTACACTTGTAAGACCCGTACAGCCTTCAAACGCAGAATCGGTAATACTGAAAGTCCCGTCTTTAATTATGACCGAAGAATTTTTCGGCATTATCCCTTTATATTTATAAGCAACTTGACCCGTGTAAATAATGCCGTCCGGTTGCTGTTCATACCAAGCCGTCCCGCTAAACGCGTCGGAACCGACACTTGTTACGCTATCGGGTATAGTTATACTTTTAAGCCTGCTGCAATTATAGAACGCCTGATAATCAATACTCGATACTCCGTTCGGTATGATTATGCTTTCAAGTTTACCGCAACCGCTGAACGCACCCGAGCCGATAATCATTACTTCGTTGCTTACAATTACACTCTCAAGACTGTTGCAATTTCTGAACGCATACTGTCCGATACCCACTACGTCGCCAATCATAGTTATGCTTGTGAGTTCTCTGCAATTTTCCAACGCTCTATCTACTATACTTCCACCGTTTTTAATTACTAGCGCTTTCAAATTATCGTTTCTGATAAATTGACAAGCGAATGCGGGAATAGTAGCAGTCTCGATAGGGCAACCTGAGAAAGCATAAAAGTCAATATCCATTACACCGTCAGGTATGACTATATCCGTCAGACCGCTACAACCGCCGAACGCTTTATCGTTGATACTCACTACGCCTTCAGGTATGATTATGCTTGTAAGTCCGATGCAATTCTCGAATGCGGAAGTACCGATAGCCGTTACCGGTTTGCGGTTATATTCAGCGGGTATTATAAGTTCGCTTATATCATATCCATTTCTAACACCGGTTACCGAATAACTTCCGCCGTCGGAATTCAACTCAAAATATAACGCGGAATCAGGTTCTTCGGGAATATCGGGATTTTCTCCGTTTTTATAACCGCAAACACAAATGTCGCCTTCTGAAAAATCGTGTTCTTCGGTTATGTTGTTTTCGCATTTACCGCAGTAAGCAATATGTTCTCTATCGTTTGCAATTTCATAATTATTGTAAACGTGTTCGCATTTATCTCCGTCCGTATTGCCGTCGCACGCGGCAAACCCGAGAGCGCAAACAATTGCGCCTGCGAGAGACAGAAAAGCGGTTAAAATTTTCCTTTTCATAATTACCCCTTATTTTTATGTTTATTATACCACATTCTTTTTGATATAACAATAGCATTTTTAAGTTTTCTAAATGAAAAGGTTGCGCGCCCGTACGGGCTCGCAACCTTAATGATGCCTTAAAAATTATATATTTTTTTCTACAAACGCGGTTAATTCGCTTTCGTTCATATAGCCGAGATTTTTCGCAGCAAGTTCGCCGCCCTTGAATACGGCTACGAGCGGAATAGACATAACGCCGTAGCGTACGGCAAGTTCGGGATTTTTGTCCACGTCAACCTTTACGAAGACCGCCCTGTCGCCTGTACTTTCCGCAACCTTGTCCATTACGGGCGCAAGCATTTTGCAGGGTCCGCACCAGGTAGCGAAAAAGTCGCACACAACGGGCTTTCCACCGTTTATAATTTCATCAAATTCAGCAGTGGTATTTAATTCTGTCATAGTTATTCTCCTTTTGTTAAGTATGTGTAAATATCTCCGAACTTAACCGCGCACTGCGTTCCGTCCGACATATTTTTAAGGTTTACGCTGCCGTTTGCAAGCTCGTCGCCGCCTATTACGGCAACGTATTTTGCGCCCAGCTTGTCCGCATATTTCAACTGCGCCTTGACCGAACGCGACATATGGTCTATTTCCGCAATTATCCCATTTTGCCTTAGCTCCGCCGCGATCGAAAACGCTTTGTTGCGGGTCTCTTCGTCCATACCCGCGATATATATAAGGGGCTTGTCCGCTTCGGGGAAGTGTGCGCCCGTGTTTTCCATAACTATCAGAAGCCGCTCTATCCCCGCCGCAAAACCTATTGCGGGCAAAGAATTTCCGCCAAGCTGCTCTATAAGCCCGTCGTATCTTCCGCCGCCGCACACCGTTCCCTGCGCGCCTATCTCGTCTGAAACAAACTCGAACACCGTTCTTGTATAGTAATCCAGTCCGCGCACGATAAAGGGATTTACAGTATATTGCAGCCCCTGCGCGTCAAGAAGATTTTTTACCCCGTTGAAATGGGTTGAACATTCGCCGCACAGGCAGTCCG
>CAOMHR010000136.1 GCA_948482865.1 Christensenellaceae bacterium | reverse complement strand
AGATTGCAGACGTTTTGCAGGTTTTCCGCATCTTTAGACAACACGCCAAGGGACGCACCCTTGCCTGTCGCAGTCATTATTGCAACGGGAGTTGCAAGCCCCAAAGCGCACGGACACGAAACCACAAGCACGCTGATAGCGTAGGTAACGCTGTGCGCGGGAACAACTTTACCGTCTATAATCACCCAAATAACAAAAGTCAGAATTGCCGCCACCGTTACCGCAGGCACAAAAATTCCCGCTACTTTATCAGCAAATTTTTGTAGCGGAGCTTTGCTTGCGCCTGCTTCGCGCACCATATTTATTATTTTCGAAAGCGCCGTTTCGCCGCCGACCTTTTCAGCACGGATTTTTATAAGTCCGCTTTTTACCAGCGCAGCCGAAGTTACACTGTCGCCTTCAATCACTTCCACAGGCAGACTTTCGCCTGTGATTGCGCACTTGTCTACAAAAGAGCTGCCTTCAACCACTCTGCCATCAACGGGAATATATTCCCCCTGTTTTACTACTACTGTGTCTCCAACGCCGACTTCTTTGACAGGAACGGTTACATAGTTGCCGTCCTTTTCTATGGTTACCGTATCGGGGGCAAGTTTTAAAAGTTTTTCAATTTCGCTGCCCGTCTTTGCCTTTGACTTTTCTTCAAGCCATTTACCTACGGTCACTAAAGCAAGAATTGTCGCAGCGGACTCGAAATGCAAATCCATATGAAGTCCGTACCACTGTTGGTTGCCCTGCGCGCTACCCACAAAAACAAAGACAGTAAGAACGAGAGAATATATAAATGAAACGCCGGAGCCGAGCGCGACCAACGTGTCCATATTAGGTACTTTTTTAAAGAGCGCAACCGCGCCGTTTTTAAAATACGAGTAATTAAATCCGACAATCACCGCCGAAATAATCAACTGGTAAAAAGCAAACCATTCGCCGTAACCTTTTTCGGGGTTTATAAAAAAAGGTAAAGGCGCGCCGAACATATGCCCCATTGACACGTAAAGAAGCGGAACCAAAAGGCAAACCGAAACAATCAGTCTTGCAAGGGTAAACTTACCGCTCTTCTTATTCTCCTGCGGTCTTTCGCCTTCTGCAAAAATGCCGTACCCGAGCGATTTCACAGTTTCGATTATATCTCCGTCGGAAGCTACGCTCTCATTGAACTCAACCTTCATAGACTTAGCCATAAGGCTTACTTCGCAAGCGTTTACACCTTCGAGTTTCGAAACTGATTTTTCTATACCCGACGAACAGGCAGAACAGGTCATCCCCGTTATATCGTATTTCTTAATCAATATTTTACTCCGTACTTTTCTGTTTAGAGATAACTTACCATTTCATTTAAGGTTTTTGAAGCATAGTGTTTGTTCGCCGGCTGATTTCCTTCCGCCGGATAGCCTATCGGCAAAAGCGCAATAACTTGTTCGTTTTGCGACAAACCGAATTTTTCCGCAATTAACACAGGGTCAAAATAACCCACCCAGCACGACCCCAAACCGAGTTCCCACGCCTGTAACATCATATGGGTACAGACTATCGAACAATCTATTTCGCCTGTATGGTATTTATCGGTAAACGGATTTTTCCATTCGGCATTTTTATCGGAAGTAATCATTATTACCGTTTTTGCCCCGAATACAAACTTTGATACTTCTTTCAATTTTTCTATTGCGCTTTCACTTTGCAAAACGTATATTTTCTGCGGTTGATTATTGCATGCAGTAGGCGCCACCCTTGCCGCTTCTAAAATAACCTGAAGTTTTTCGTCTTCAACTTTTTTATCAGAAAAAGCGCGCACCGAATAGCGCGATTTTGCCAAATCCATAAAGCTCATTGCATTGTCACCTTTAATTTAAACAGCCTTAACGCCGTTTTTTAAATTATAAAGCCTAATTCCTATATTGTCAATAGGAATTAGGCTAAATTATCTCAAAATTTATGTCGGGGCATTAATACAGTTTTTCAAAAAAATAGTTTTGGCTTAGCACGCTTTCTATACTCTTCCCCGAACCGAGAGCAAGCAAAACCTTGGCGGTAGCCATTTCAAAACTGATATCGTATGCCGCTATGCACATATCCGCAAGCCCAACAGCACTGCCGTACGTTCTTGCGCGGCTGTCTATAGGCGCGATTACGACCTGAATACCCAACTCTTTACAGTAGTTTAAGAAATTAACAAAATTCGCTTCTTTCCCCTTTGTGCAAACCGTGCCGCTGTGGTAAAGCTGAACCATAACGGCTTTGGGTTTCACTTCGGTAAAGCGGTAAAAATCGAAATTAAGTAAAGAATGCGCCTGGATTGTTACCATATCCATACAAAGTTTTTGCGCGTCGCAAGGCGTTCTGCTTAACCTGAGCTTTGAAATTTCGGGATTTAATGGATTGTTATTGTATACAAAATCTCCATCTCTTATCTCGCCGAAATGAACGTTCAAAATGCTGTCATATTCACCGCTTATCTGCGTTGCGGCAGTCAAACGGCTTGCAAGGTGGATTTTACATTCTTCTCCGTGGTTTGTAAAAGACACGAACACGCCGCCGTAATCCGCAGATTGAATAAAGGTAACCGCCCCCGCAAAATTTTCAAGTCCCCTGCTCCTGTCGTCGTCAAGCGGATAGAGCGCGGAAACAAAAACCACGGGGATTTTTATGTCGCAAAAAATCTGGCTGAAAAGATTGGCTGTAAAACACAGCGTGTCGGTACCGTGGGTAATTATTATACCGTCGTACTTATCCTTATCCACACCGCGGACGCAGTCTGCCATAATTTCCAGATCGGAAGGCTGAACGTTTTCGCTCAAAATATTCAACGGTCTGAGTTCGTCGAAAACAATGCCGTTACCGAAACGTCCGATATATTTTTCCAAAAGCAGGCTTTTACTCTCTTCCTTTAATCTGACTATTCCGCCGCTTGAATACGAACCTATCGTTCCGCCCGTAAATATAACGCAAATTCTATTATTGGCTTTCATAAAAAATTATAAATTTCCTACCGTCCTGGGGAAAAGCAGTGTGTCGCGGATATTTTGCACGCCGGTAATATACATCAGAATACGCTCTAAACCAAGCCCGAAACCGCTGTGCGGTACGCTGCCGTACTTTCTTGTATCGAGATATTCGTTATATGCGTCAAGAGTCATACCCTTTTTAAGCATTGCCGCTTTAAGTTTCTCGTAGTCTGCTTCTCTTTCGCTGCATCCGATAATTTCACCTACGCCGGGTACCAGCAAATCGGTTGCGGCAACCGTTTTTCCGTCTGCATTTTGCTTCATATAAAACGACTTTATATCTTTTGGATAATCTGTTACGAACACGGGTTTTTTGAAATATTCTTCAGTCAAATATTTTTCGTGTTCAGTCTGCAAATCGCTGCCCCATTCTACGGGATATTTAAATTCCTTGCCGGACTTCTTTAAAACTTCCACCGCTTCGGTATAAGTTATTTTCCCGAAGTCGCTTGCAATTACTTTTTTAAGTTTTTCAATAAGTCCTTTTTCAACGCGCTCGTCAAAATAAGCAAGTTCGTCGGGACAGTTTTCCAAAACGTCAGAAATTATTGACTTTATAAAATCTTCCGCAATTTCTATTATGTCGTCTATATCGGCAAAGCAGACTTCTGGTTCAATGTGCCAAAATTCCGCCGCGTGACGTGTTGTGTTGCTGTGTTCTGCGCGGAAAGTAGGTCCGAAAGTATAAATTCTGCCAAGCCCCGTCGCCGCCATTTCGCCTTCAAGCTGACCCGAAACGGTAAGCCCCGTTCTCGTGCCGAAAAAATCACCCGCAAAATACTCTTCTTCGGTCTTTGCTTTTGCGTTCCACGGCTGGGTTGTTACGCGGAACATTTCGCCCGCGCCTTCGCAGTCGCTACCCGTTATTATGGGAGTATGGACGTACTTGTAGCCGTGTTTGTGGAAATATGTGTGAATCGCAAAAGAAAGCTGGTTTCTTACCCCGAAAACCGCTTCAAAATATTTTGTACGCGGTCTTAAATGGGGAATGGTGCGCAAAAATTCAAGCGTATGGTGCTTTTTCTGCAAAGGATAATCCTGCGGACATGAACCGAGTACGGCTATTTCGGAAGGTATCATTTCATAGCCGTTGCGTTCGCTTGGAATAAATTTACCTTCTACCTTTAAAGCCGCGCCGACCACCAAAGCGGGTCTGTATACGCTTTCCTGCATATTATCCTTTTCTATTATCAGTTGTAAGTTTTTAAGGGTTGTGCCGTCGTTGAGTTCGATAAAGGCAACACCCTTAGAATCACGCCACGTTCTTACCCAGCCGCAGACAGTTACGCTTTTTTGCAAAAAGTCTGCGCTTTGTGAAAACAGAGTTTTAATATCAATATGTTTCATAATTAACTCCTATCTGAATTAAATAAATACGGACTGCCTTTAAAAAGGCAGTCCGCAAATTTGATTAGTCTTTCTTTTCGTCCTTGGAAACTACCTCAACCTTGTCGTAGTAGCCGCAATAAGCGCAAACGCGGTGAGCCTGCTGCTGTGAATGACAA
>CAOMHR010000135.1 GCA_948482865.1 Christensenellaceae bacterium | reverse complement strand
TGGGCGGCGCACCGCTCGCGGACTGCGAAGCGGGGTCGGTCCTGCCCGAAGCTATATTTAAAATTTCTTCAATCAGGCGTTCTTTTCTGCCTTCGGTCGGGCGGGGAACGCCAACCTGTCTTGCGACCTGCCTTATATCGTAAATACTCTTTGTTTGAGACGCGCGTTAAGCTCTTCAAGTAATCTGTTGTCAGCCATTTCGTCTCCTTAACACGATAACGCGCGTGTTGTCGGAGCCGCGTCTGGTAAACTCTATTTCGCCGTCTTCAGCTTCGTATATATCTTCTTCGTCAAAATACTGTAAAAAGCCGTCCACTTTTTCAATGTCCAGCTTACACCCCTTGTCGCGGTAGTGCATGGGAATTACCGCGTCCGGCATAAGCCTGTCAACGTATTCCTTTGCCATTTCCGCGTCAACGGTATAGTTTCCGCCCACGGGGATTAAAAGAACATCGACAGGCAAAAGCAACTCTATAAGTTCGGACGAACAGGCTTCGCCCAAATCGCCCATATGACATATGTCTATTCCGTCCATACGGAATTTGAAAATTAAATTTTCGCCCCTGGATTTGCCGCGTTGTCCGTCGTGAAAACTTTTCACTGCGGATATACCTATGCCGTGCAGGTCGTAATTGCATTCGCTGTCGATAATAACGGGATTACCGCTAACCGCGCCCGTGTTGTCATGGTCGTAATGACGGTGCGAAACAGTAACCGCGTCCGCCGCAACTTCCGGCATAACGTAGCCTATCGAATTGTCGTACGGATCGCAGACAACCGACGTACCCGTACTTTCGGTAAGCCGAAAGCACGAATGCCCCAAATATTCAATCTTCATTCTTCTTCCCTTTATTTATAAAATACTGTAAAACTCAGTTCGGTAACTTCTCCGCCGCTTTTATATGTCAGTCTTACCCTGTGTCCGCCCTTGCCGGACAATATTTCCAATTTATCGGTAAAGACTTCAAAAAAGCCGTTCATATTTCCGTATCCTATTTCACAGCGCGTTGTCTTGCACTGCTCGAATTTCATACGGATATTCTGCGAACCCGTGCGGACGTATTCCGCCCGCCCCTGCCCGAAAAAGAAGTAGCTCTTATCTCCTTCCGAAACGTAACTTACAAGCACGCCGCCGTTCCTTTCGCAACAGCTTCCGTCAGCGGAAATATCTTCGTTTAAGTTTTCGCCTTTAGAAATTATTTTTACGCTGCAGGGGACGCAGGTTTGTCCGTCAATTTCATTATACCACATATTTTAAAAAATTACTTCAAATTTTGTACGAAAATATCGGGCGTCATTATGTTTTTTTTGCCTGCGGCGAACCGCTCTTTCCCTTCGCGCAGAATTTCCGAGAGCCAGCCGCAGTCACTCCGTTCTATGGCGGCTTTCGCTTCTTCAAGCGAGCTTATAAGATTTTCTAATTTTTGCACGAGATTGTCCGCATTTTTGAGATAGAGAGCGGACCACATATTCTCGTCAACGCCGGCGATTCTCGTCATATCCTGAAAACTTCCGCCGGTAAACCCTATGCAGCCGTCGATTTCGCCGTCCTTGACGTATGCGTTTGAAACTATGTGGGCAAGTTGCGACGTGTACGCAATTTTTCTGTCGTGCAACTCGGCGGTACATTCCACAATTCTGCCGAAGCCCATTTCCTTTACCAAATCCCAGACTGTTTTTATTGCGCAATCTTCGGCGTCGCCGCGCACAACTATCATACTTGCCCAGTCAAAAAGATGGGCGCACGCGTTTTCTATCCCCGAAACTTCTTTACCCGCCATAGGGTGGCAACCCACGTACTGAAAATTGCGCGGCTTGGCGTTAACCGCGTCCGCAATATACTTTTTAACGCCGCATACGTCCGCGACCACCGCGCCGTCTTTAAACGTGTTCGCGTTAATAAAATTAACGGTGGCTTCGGGCGGAAGAGCAATAAACACCACGTCGAAATTTTCAAAAGTCTGAGCAGTGCCGTCTATTATAGAATGGTTAAAAGCGTATTCGAGAGCTTCTTTAGAGCGGTTCCAGCCGTAAACCGTATGTCCCGCCCTTTTCAGCGCAAGGCACATAGAACCGCCGATTATGCCCATTCCCGCAACGCAAATTTCCATAAAAATTCCTCCGTCTTAACGAAAAGATTATACCACAGACTTTTAAATTAGACAATTAAATTATAACTTGGTTTTATTGACTTTCACAAAACTTTAATCTATAATATTTAAGAATAAGTAAAAATTTATTTAATTGAAGGAGTTTATGCACAATGAATAAAATGTCCGTAAAAGATTTGAAAGATCTTAAAGGCAAAAAGGTGCTGGTACGTTGCGATTTTAACGTGCCTATGAAAGACGGCGTTATCACCGACGAAAACAGAATACAGGGCGCGCTTCCCACCGTTAAATACCTTTTGGAACACGGCGCAAAAGTTACCCTTTGCTCGCACATGGGCAAACCCCACTCCATTTTTTCAAGCGAAGTAAAGCTAAATAAAAAGGATCAGAAAAAGGTTGACGCGGGCGAAACCACCAAGGAAGCCGTAATCGAGAAGGCGAAAAAAGACGAACCCAAAAAACTCACGCTTGCACCCGTGGCTAAAAGACTTTCGGAACTTCTGGCCGGCAAGGTTAAATTTGCAAGCGACGTAATAGGTCCCGATGCGAAGAGCAAACGCGACAGCCTTAAAGAAGGCGAAGCCGTACTTCTGGAAAACCTGCGCTTCCACTGGGAAGAAGAAAAGAAAGACGAAGGTTTCTGCAAAGAGCTTGCTTACGACGCGGACATTTACGTTAACGACGCGTTCGGTACGGCGCACCGCTCGCACGCTTCCACCGCCGCTATCGTTGAATACGGCATAATAAAAACCGCGGTGTGCGGCTTCCTTATAGAAAAAGAACTGGAAGTTATGGCGGATACACTTGAAAATCCCCAGCGTCCCTTTGTTGCTATTCTTGGCGGCGCGAAAGTTGCAGACAAACTCAACGTTATTTCCAACCTGCTGGACAAATGCGATACGCTTATTATCGGCGGCGGAATGGCTTATACTTTCCTTAAAGCAAATGGCGGCGAAGTCGGAACTTCCCTTCTTGATGAAGAAAAAATAGATTACTGCAAAGAGATGATGGAAAAGGCGAAAAAATCGGGCAAGGAACTTCTTCTTCCCGTTGACACGGTTGTAACCGACCATTTCCCCGAGCCTATCGACGAAGACATAAAAACCGAAACCGTACCTTCCGATAAAATATCCGCGGACAAAATGGGTATGGATATCGGCGAACAGACCAGAAAGCTGTTTGCAGACAAAATCAAGAGCGCAAAATCCGTTATCTGGAACGGACCTATGGGCGTATTTGAAAACCCCACTCTCGCAAAGGGTACTATCGCCGTTGCGCAGGCTCTTGCTGACGTCTACGGTAAATGCACCACCATTATCGGCGGCGGCGACAGCGCGGCGGCTGTACAGCAGTTGGGCTTTGCCGATAAGGTAACCCACATTTCAACCGGCGGCGGCGCTTCCTTGGAACTGTTCGAAGGAAAAGTTCTTCCCGGCATTGCCTGCCTTAACGAAAAGAAGTAAATACCATTTTTAAAGGGGCGGGCAACCGCCCCGTAATTAAATTTTAAATTTATAAGGAGTTATTATGTCAAGAAAACCTTTTATTGCGGGCAACTGGAAAATGAATATGACGGTTGCAACCGGCACGAAACTTATTACAGACCTTAAACCACTGGTTAAAGAAGCAAAGTGCGACGTGTGCCTTTGCGTACCCGCAATTCTTATTCCCGCTATGGTGAAAGCCGCAAAGGGTTCTAAAATTAAAATCGGCGCGCAGAACGTGCATTTTGCAGATCACGGCGCATACACGGGCGAAATTTCCGCCGATATGTTGAACGATTACGGCGTTAAATACGTCATTATAGGTCACAGCGAAAGGCGCCAGTACTTCGGCGAAAACAACGACACCGTCAACCAGCGCACGCTGACCGCCCTTAAAAACGGACTTACCCCCATTGTCTGCATCGGAGAAACCCTTTCCGAACGCGCGTCGGGCGACACCGAAAACGTACTGACCCGCCAGCTTGAGTTCGGCTTGCACGGAGTTGAAGACGTAAAACAGATTGTTATAGCGTATGAACCCGTATGGGCGATAGGCACCGGTCAGACCGCAACTGACGAACAGGCGCAGGAAACAATTAAGTTCATAAGAAAAAAACTGGGCAAAATGTTCTGCGTGAAAGACGCGAACAGAGTAAGAATACTTTACGGCGGCAGCATGAACGCGGGCAACTGCAAGGGACTTATGGCTCAGCCAGATATTGACGGCGGTCTTATAGGCGGAGCTTCTTTAAAGACCGACTTTGCGACTATCGTAAATTTTGAAAAGTGAGTTGAATATGAAAAAAATTCCTTATGCGATAATAATACTGGACGGCTACGGCTTAGCCCCCGCGAGCGAAGGCAACGCCATTGCTTTAAGCGGCAGCAAGCACGTGAACGGACTTATTAAAAATTACCCTTCTTCCACTCTCGGCGCAAGCGGTATGAGCGTCGGACTTCCCGACGGACAAATGGGAAACAGCGGACGAGTAT
>CAOMHR010000134.1 GCA_948482865.1 Christensenellaceae bacterium | reverse complement strand
CCGCTTCCAGCTTCTCGCGCTGGAGTCTGCGTTCTTCTTCTATACGTTCCTGCTGAAGTCTGCGCTCTTCTTCACGCCGCGCTTTCTCTTCTTCTTTCGCCGCTTTCTTCGCTTCGCGCTCTTCCTTGCTCTTACGGCGTTTTGCCGCCACTACTATGATTATTATCAGGAGTATCAGTAGCGCAAGACCTATTAAGAACCAGCTCCATACCGGCAGT
This sequence comes from Christensenellaceae bacterium, assembly GCA_948482865.1. Classification (GTDB taxonomy): domain Bacteria; phylum Bacillota; class Clostridia; order Christensenellales; family Borkfalkiaceae; genus Coproplasma. The sequence goes on along the minus strand of CAOMHR010000134.1, from coordinate 4,494 downwards.
CCCAGCCACGTCCCCGTCATGAAGTCCTTGACGGTATTCATAAACGCCGCCGCGCCGCTCTGCGGAACGGTATAGTCTATACTCTTGGACACCGCGCCGTACGTTGCGTCGCCCGTTTTGAACTGTACGTTGTGTTCCGCGTCGTCGCCGCCGAACACCGCTTCCACCTTGAACGACCTGCCGCCCTTTAACTCCGGCGTTTCCAACAGTTGTCCCGAACCGTCGTAATAGCGGTAGCCCAATTCAAGCGTGCCGCCTGCTATCAGGTCTTTTACGTTCTGCGGCAGGTTTAACTTCGCCCCGCCTGCGCTTTTATTCCACAGGTTGGTCGTGTCAACGATTATCGGTAGAATATTCCAGTTATAAACAGCCGTGGCTGAGTCTATTTTGTTTATTTCATAATCGCTTAAGCTGTATCTTGCAGCCGCTTGAACGTCGCCGCCGTAATTCCAGCAGTAATTGGGATTTGTTATGCGAAGTTTAAACGTGTAACCCGTTTTGCTTACATTCCTTAAACCTGCATATTCGCCGTCGGCAAACTCCATTAAATTTTCATCGAAACCCGTCAGATAATCGACAACGTTTATTTCACCGCCCGTAAATATTACGTCGTTTAATGCGGGTAAATCTATTCCCTTGGGCAAAATTTCAAACGCTTTGACCTTGCCGGAAAGTCTGTATTCGTTTTCCCAATTGCCGGTCAGGGTCACGACTATAAAATATTTACCCGCGTCTGCCGTTTTCGGGTCGAAGCCCGTTATAAGCGTGTTAGACGGGTCGTTCGGGTCGGATATATTCGTGCCTTTATATACGGCTACCGTATACTTGCCCGAGTCCATATCTTCACCGGTTACAGTTACATTAAAATCAAAATCCCCGTATTCGCCGCTTGCGGTAAGCTCTACTTTGGCAGGCAGCTTATTGTCGCCGACCATAAACGATGTAGAGAAATCTCCGCCCGTACTGTCTGTTAATTCATAATCGTTTAATATCGAAGCGTCGTTTTTAAGTTCTACCGTCACTTCTACTTCTATTCTGCGCTGCGCCGCCAACGCCTGCTCAGTTATATAAGCAAGTGCGTCCGTTCCCCTGCCGCTATAAGGCGAACCGTCAAGCAAAGTGCAACTGTATATATATTCAACTTTGTCGGCAAACTCGGGTTTTTCATACCGCAGCTGCGTTGCATAATATTCATTGCCCTGCAATTCGGGATATTTCGTGCCGTCATAAGTTATTGCTACGTCCTGCTCCCACTGCACGTTGATTATCTTTTTGGTTATTTCCCACTCGAAATTGAAACCTTGGGGAATATTGAAGTTCTGGATATCCGTTACGCCGAAAGACATTTTTACTACGTATTTGCCCTTGTTGCGTTCCGAATTTATTCCGCCGTAATTAAACGTTAAACTTTTAAGCGTACCTTCTACGTCGTCCTTCATTTTTACGGTTACGGTACCGTTTCCGAACTCGGGCGGACGGGAAGGGTTGTAATCTACCCAGTCACCCGTGCCGTAACGGTATACCCACGGCAAATTTTCCAGACCCGTAAAATCGCCTTTTTCTACCGTCCAGTTTATGAATACGTCCGCTTCCGTTGTCGAAATTATCGTCGCATTGTTATAAGTCTTCGTCGTATCGAACGAGTAGTCCGTATTCTTTATTTTAAGTCTTACCGTCGTTTTATACGTGCCGGCGTTACTCTGCTTCCGGTTGGTATAATCAGTATCCGTAAGAGTGCCGAATATGCCCGCAAAATTCCCTAAATTTATCGACAACGTATAAGTAAACGGATTGCCCGCAGAGTCCAGTTTGTACTTCAAAAAGCTGTCGCCGTCCTGTATCTGCTGGTTTCCCGTTGCGTTATTTTCGGAATACACCCAGGTAAACGCGTCGGGATTAAACACCACCGAACCGATTGTAAACGTCAGCGGCATTCCCGCGCCCGCAAGCCCGTCCGCAAGAGAATAGTTTTCGTTATCGGTCTCTGCGCTGAGAGTATAGTCGCCCTGTAATAAGTTTGCAGGCAGGTCCGACACGTCGCTTACGCTGTCGTTTCCGCCGTTTACCGTTCCTTTACTCTTTACCTGCGCGCCCGCTGACGTTTCGTAATATGTTATTAACGTCACGCTGTCGCCGGATACTATGCCCGATACCGTTACCGTCGCTTTGACTGCCGTGCCTACGCCCCAGCTCCATAAATCGCCGTTATCGTTGCTTACCGCCACCGTCAGCTGTCTGGGGTTGACCGTAAACGTAATCTCTTTCCTGCCCGTGCCGCCGCCGTCTTGCCAGACGCAGTTCGCCGCATCTTCAAGCGTAAACGTTACCGTATACGTTCCCGCGTCTTTAAAAGTCACTTCGCCTTTTGTTGCGTCGAAAGTCGGCGCGGTAGCAACGTTTTTATTGCTTGCCGTTTTACCGGTAACGGACAGTATGTTCACTCCCTTGCCGTTATGCGTATAACCGCTGAGCGCCACCGTTTGCATAGTTCCGTCATATTCGGGCGTCGCCGTGGGCGGCAGCGTCGGCAGGCTCACCTTTATTGCCGATATCGTATACGTCACGCTCGCCGGCGTACAGTTCAATTTGTAATTACTGTCCGTATCCGTTATTTTAGGCTCTGCTTTGAAATCGCCCTTCTGCTGCGGCGCCACAGTGCTGTTATATCCGCGACCGTCCGTACTCGTATACTGTATTGCCGTATTTGGCAACGTATCCGCGCCGCACAGCCCGCTCTCGTCCACCGTCAATGTCACTGTTCCGTCCGTTTCAGTCAACGTCGCGTCCAACGGCTTGGGTTTAATCTTAAAAGTAAAGTATCTTACCGTATCGCTTTCACCTTTACTTGCGTCCGCTTCTCCAATAAATATTAAGCCTTGGTTTATTACGCTTTGCGTTAGTGTCGCCTTAACGCTGTACGTGCCTGCGTTTATCATAGGTGAATCTACGTAAGTTAAGGTCATTGCATTGCTGTTGTACCAACTTTTGTCCACCGCGGCTATGTCTGCAATAGTTTGATCCGCACCGTTGTACGTCGTCTCCACATCTTCTACCGAATATCCGATTGAACTTAAATTCAAATGTATTGCAGGACGGATACTCGCGCTGGTTTCAACGGAAATAGCGCCTATACTATTTCCTGCCGAATCTATTCCCTTCATCCAAAATGCCGTTGTTGCGTGAGACGAGCGTAGCCAAGTATTAGCATTAATTGAACATTTAGAACTTGAAGCACGCCAAATCCCATTATTAATATCCGTTTCTGAAACTGACGGTATCCACACTTTGTCGTCAGCCCAACTTGTATATGAATAATTGTAAGTCGGATCGCTTTTTATAACATATCTTGAATCAGTATTTCCCAAATCATTTATTTGTTCGGTTAAATCATTTTGATAAGATACTTTGCTCGGCGTAATTATATACTGATCAAATTTTCCGTCGGAAGCAAAATCGGCAAACTGTGTAAAAGTTGTAGGTGCCGCTTTAAGGTCTGCTGTATTTGTAGCAAAAAAACTATTTGAACCGCCAAAACGTCCTGCATAATATCCAGAACTTGTTTTACCTGCATTTATGCAGGCGTGAATATAGCTTGTTGAATATAGATTACACATCACATCGCCGGAATATGTGCCGTCTGTAAATGATGAAACGCCGGCAGAACCAGCCAACCAAAGGGTAAGCACAGCATCGCCGCTTATTGAATCAGACAAGTATACGGGATACCAATCCATACCGCCGAATATTATAGTATCTTTTCCAAAATCCGAAGCGGTTTTAATTGTTCCTTTTCTCGCAGAACTTACCATATCGGCAAAGTTTGTAAAACCTGCTTGCTTAGCTACGCTATCTAAGGCAGGCAAGTCAAATGAATTTTTGCTGCTATCGTAAATATCCGTACCTGCCGCACGTGCGGTTTTTTCTGTTTTCGGCAAAGCAAAACTTACGCCGAGAGCAACCGTTACAGCGCACAGTAACGCAAGTATTGCCGTTAATAGATTTCTGCTTCTTGTTTTCATAATCTTCTCCTTATACCAAAAAGATTCTTCGGCTTCGCTCAGAATGACCTGTATGCTACGTTTGCCGAAAATGACTTCTTAATCTTGCCGTTTATTTTTGCGGCGGCGCGGGGTTTGCCACATTCGCCTTCCTTTTTATTCTTTTTGCGCCGCCGCGATTTATTGCACATTCCCCTTTCGCCGCGCGGATTATATCCGCGCGGCTGTTGTATAAGGGGGTTCTCTGCTTTTGCTGCTGCAAAAACCAGATGATGTGGTCTATACTATTTGTCATTCTGCCCGAGAGCGTAAGCTCGAAGGTTTGTAGAAAATTATTTTGCTGTTAGAAAAATAATTTTCACAAAACGAAGCCGAAGAATCTCTTCATTGTTTGTTTTTTAGCCCCTTAAGCTACGCTATGAATAACACAACCGCACTTTCCCAAAAACCTGTTTCCATTAAAGTACACTTTTTCAGATTTTTGCTATTGACATTT
>CAOMHR010000133.1 GCA_948482865.1 Christensenellaceae bacterium | reverse complement strand
TAAAAGATTTGCTCTTCCGAACAGCGAAATTATGATTCACCAGCCCTTGGGCGGCGCGCAGGGTCAGGCAAGCGATATTAAAATCGCCGCCGAGCATATTTTGAGAACCAAGCAAAAACTGAATACCATTCTTGCCCAGAATTCCGGCAGACCGCTTTCGGAAATAGAGCGCGATACGGACAGGGATAATTACCTTTCCGCACAGCAGGCGCAGGAATACGGTCTTATAGACAAAGTTTTTTATAAAAGATAACATTTTACCGAATTTTTGCAGAATAATCGGTAAATAAATAATTTATATCGATAACGCCGTGAATGCCGTTAAGCGTTTTCACGGTATAACGTTCCGCTACAAAATTTTGCGCGGCAAAAGATTTGGGCGAAAGGAGTTTTTTTGAAAGAAAAGAGATTTTGTTCTTTTTGCGGTAAAACCGAAGATAAGGTTAAAAGGCTAATTTCGGGGCAGGACGGCGCGTGCATATGCGACGAGTGCGTTGAAATCTGCGGCGATATGGTTAAAGATCTGGCAGGAACGGATATTGAACCCGTTCCCCTTAAAAAACCCGCCGAGATTAAGGAAGAGCTGGATAAGTATATCGTCGGTCAGAACGAAGCGAAAAAGGTGCTGTCCGTCGCGGTGTATAACCATTACAAACGCATTAACAACCTTGCAAGCGGCGTAAAAGACGACAACGAAGTGGAAATTGAAAAGAGCAACATTCTGCTTTTAGGACCTACCGGTTGCGGAAAAACCTTGTTGGCAAGGACGCTGGCAAGAATTTTAAACGTGCCTTTCGCGTCGTCTGACGCAACCACATTGACCGAAGCGGGTTACGTGGGTGAAGACGTTGAAAATATTTTGCTCAAATTAATCCAGAACGCGGATTACGACATCGAAAAAGCCCAGCGCGGAATTATTTATATCGACGAAATAGACAAAATCGCAAGGAAGAGCGAAAATGTTTCAATCACCCGCGACGTATCTGGCGAAGGCGTGCAGCAGGCGCTTTTGAAGATTATAGAAAGCACAGTTGCAAACGTTCCCCCGCAGGGCGGCAGAAAACACCCCCAGCAGGAGTGCCTGAGAATAGACACGACCAATATTTTGTTTATATGCGGCGGCGCGTTCGTCGGGCTTGACAAAATAGTGCAAAAGCGCAAGGACAGCAAGTCTTTGGGCTTCGGCGGAACGGTCAAGGGCAACGAAGAAAACGTTTACGAAATGCTTGCGGACGTAAAGCCGCAGGATCTGACGGGCTTCGGACTTATTCCCGAATTTGTCGGGCGCGTGCCTATAGTGGTGAGTTTGCATCCTTTGAACGAAGAAGCGCTTGTAAACATTCTTACCCAGCCCAAAAACGCCATTATTAAACAGTACCAGAAACTTATTGCAATGGACGGCGTTAAACTTACGGTTGAAGACGGCGCCGTGCGTGAAATCGCAAACACGGCTATCCGCTTAAAGACAGGCGCAAGGGGATTGAGAACCATTATCGAAAGTTTTATGACTTCCGTTATGTACAAAATTCCGTCCGAGAAGAACGTAAAAGAAGTCGTGGTTACCAAAGAATGCGTAACGGATAAAGCCGAACCCAGAATTATTTACAAGGAAACGGCTTAAAACGTAAAATTACTTTTAACGCGCCAAATGTGCCAAAGCTGCGCATTTGGCGTTTATTTTAAGGGAGATATTATGGCTAATTTACACGAGTTTCCGCTTCTTGCCCTGCGCGGCAGGGTGGTTTTTCCCAACACTACTATGTCTTTCGACGTGGGCAGGTTGGTATCTTTGACCGCAGTCAAACTCGCGTCGGAAAAGGATTCGCGGCTTTTGGTGTGTACCCAAAAGGCGCAGGACAAGGAAGATATAGACGAAAACGACCTTTACGAGACGGGAACGGTAGTAAAAATACGGCAGATTACGAGACTTCCGGGGAACACTATAAGAATTTCGGTGGAAGGGCTTTACCGCGCCCGCGCAAAACAGATTTTCAAAGAAAAAGAGAGTTTTATCTGCGTGGCGGAAGAAATTATGCCCGTACACGGCGACGTTGCGCTTGAAGAAGCCTATTTCAGAACCGCGAAGGAAATTCTGAAAGACGTAACTTCGGATAACCGCTTTGCAAAGGAAACTTTAAACGCGCTTGAAAGGTGTACCGACCCCGACGAATTCGTGAATATTGCGGCTAATTATATGCAGATACGCGTAGACCAGAAGCAGGAGCTTTTGGAGTGCGAACGCACTGCGGACAGGCTTAAACTGTGCGACAGGTATCTGAATTACGAGCTTGAAATCAGCCGTTTAGAGCGCAAAATAGGCGCCGTAGTAAGGCAGAATATAGAAAAAAACCAGAAGGAATACTATCTCCGCGAACAGTTGCGGGCAATCCATTCCGAGCTTGGCGACGACGGCGAAGAAAAGGACGAGTTGGAGCAAAAAATAAAGGAAAAGGGACTGCCGCCCGAAGTGGAAGAAAAGGCTTTGAAAGAGCTTTCCAGAATGTCGCGCATGCAGTCGTCTTCGCCCGAATACAACGTTCTGCGCCTGTATATCGACTGGATTTTAGACCTGCCATGGAAAGAGCAGACCGCCGATACCGAACTTTTGTCGGACGCGGTAAAAATACTGAACGAAGACCACTACGGTCTTGAAAAGATAAAAGAGCGCATAACGGAATACCTTGCCGTGTTAAAGCGCACGGACGGCGCAAACGCGCCCATACTCTGTTTTGTCGGCCCCCCGGGGGTGGGCAAGACTTCAATCGCGTCGTCTATAGCAAGAAGCCTTGGCAGAAAATTTGTAAGAATGAGCCTTGGCGGCGTAAAGGACGAAGCGGAAATCCGCGGGCACAGAAAGACGTACGTGGGTTCTATGCCGGGGCGCATTATTACGGGTATGAAAAAAGCGGGTTCGGTAAATCCCGTGTTTCTTCTGGACGAAGTTGATAAAATTTCTTCCGACCTGCGCGGCGACCCCGCGGGCGCGCTTTTGGAAGTTTTAGACCCTGCGCAAAACGGAACGTTTGTGGACAGGTATATAGAAGTGCCGTACGATTTAAGCAAAGTGCTTTTTGTAACCACAGCCAACACGCTTGATACAATCCCCGCGCCCCTTCTGGACAGAATGGAAATTATCGAACTCGGCGGCTACACTTCCGAAGAAAAAAAGGAAATAGCAAAACGCTATCTCGTCCCCAAAAAGCAGGCGGCAAACGGCTTGAAAAAGGAAGAGTTTTCAATCACCGCGGGCGCGATTGACGCCTTGATAGACGGTTACACTCTTGAAGCGGGCGTGCGCAATCTCGAACGTATGATTGACACGGTCTGCCGCAAAGCCGCGGTAAAACTTTCGGACGGCAATGCGGAAAAAGTTTGCGTTACCGCTAAAAATTTAGCCGATTTGATAGGCGCGAAAAGGTACGAACGCGATGGCGGCGCGCTTACGGGCGACGAAGTGGGCGCGGCGACCGGTCTTGCCTGGACGGCGGTGGGCGGGACTACGCTCACGATAGAAGTTTCTGCAATGCACGGCAAGGGCGATATTCTGCTCACGGGCAAGCTGGGCGACGTTATGAAAGAGAGCGCAAGGGCGGCGATAAGTTATATCCGCTCCAACAGCGAGAGTTACGGCATAGACGTTTCCGTGTTTGAAAGTACGGATATCCATATTCACGTGCCCGAAGGCGCAACACCCAAGGACGGACCGAGCGCAGGGATAACTATGGCGACTGCTATCCTTTCGGCGTTCACTAAAAAACCCGTTAAAAAGTCAGTTGCCATGACGGGTGAAATTACCCTTCGCGGAAAAGTTCTGCCCATAGGCGGACTAAAAGAAAAGGCGCTTGCCGCATACCGCAAAGGCATTCACGATATAATTATCCCCGCGGACAACCAAAAAGATTTGGAAGAGATTCCAGAAGCGGTGCGCGGCAGCATTAACTTTATTCCAGTAACCGAAGTGGATACGGTGTTTAAAAGCGCTATCATAGGCATTTAATCGGACCGCAAATTTCACAGGGTGGTTTGTTCGGGAACTGACGTAAGGGAAAGGAAGATGGAAGAATTACTTTTAAAATTTTCAAACGCGAAATTTATTATAAGCGCGGCGGACAAATCGCAGTTTGTAAAGAGCGATAAACCCGTAATTGCCGTCTGCGGCAAATCCAACGTGGGTAAATCGAGTTTTATAAATATGCTTGCGGGCAGGAAAAAACTTGCAAAAGTTTCAAAAGACCCCGGCAGGACGCGGCTTGTTAACTATTTCGATTTCGGTCCGTTTATTCTTGCCGATTTGCCCGGTTACGGTTATGCAAGCGTTTCCAAGCAGGAAAAACTTAAGTGGGCGCGGCTGCTGGAAACTTTTTTTGCCGAACGTTGCGCAGACCACGTATTTGCGCTATGCGATATACGCCATAAACCGACCGCTGACGACTTGCAGATGGCGGAGTATTTGTACTACAATTTAATTCCGTTTACGGTTATCGCAACCAAAGCGGACAAACTTTCGCGCGCGCAGATTGCAAAAAGCGTGCAGACGGTGGCAACCGCTTACAAATGCGGCGCGGGCGACGTTCTTGCAACTTCGTCGGAAACAAGACAGGGGCTTGACAAAGTACATAGTAAAATAGATTCTGTTTTGGAAATTTTCGAAAACAAATCAAAAAACCTTCCTTAAAAAAAGGGAAGGCGACTCAATCTCCGCCCACGCGAGGCAGTCGAAGTCGAATTGCTCTCCGAAGTC
>CAOMHR010000132.1 GCA_948482865.1 Christensenellaceae bacterium | reverse complement strand
GTAGCTGGACTTATTTCCAGGTATTAGCTGAAGATGGTACGGAGTTTGTAGCGCTCAGAACTACAAGCAGCAACGGTACTCAGCAAGTCAGAGTTGACGGAGCTTTAGTTGGTGACGTCGTCAATTACGATAATACTGCTGCGTTTGATTTTGAAATTCTTGTCGATTTGGACAATAAGACGGTAACTTTCAAAATCGGTACAACTGTTCTTGTGGCAAATGCGCCTACAACAAAAGGTGTAAATCTTTCCAGCATCATGCTTAACGTAAATAGCGGAAGAAATGTTTATCTGAATTCGATAACCATTGCAACGGCAGATGTAGAATAATTCAAAACTATTTACCGCGCGGCGAAAGCCGCGCGGTATTTTTTTGTCTCTAATTTATTTATTGAATTTAATTGAAAATCGCAAAACCACAATATAAAGTATTGTTACAAATTTACTTATACAATATATTGTATGTTTTTATTGACAAACAGGGGTATTTCTGTTAAAATAAACTCAACTTAAAAGCATACGGCAACTGACGAGTTTGCGGAACACCGCAAGGAAGCCGTTTTGTTTGATTTACGTCGTTCGTCTGGGCTATTTATTTAATAGCTCATTTTTTCACCTTATGACAGGAAAAATTCATTCTTTTGAAAGTTTCGGCACCGTTGACGGTCCGGGAATAAGATTTGTTGTATTTATGCAGGGCTGTCCTATGCGCTGTAAATACTGCCATAATCCCGACACTTGGGATTTTTCCGGCGGGAGCGAATTTACCGCGCAAGAAGTTGTCCTAAAAGTTTTAAAATATAAAAACTATTTCAAAGACGGCGGCGGTGTAACCGTTTCAGGCGGCGAACCGCTTATGCAGGCAGGATTTGTACGCGAACTGTTTTCGTTGTTAAAACGTGAAGGCGTGCATACCGCGCTCGATACTTCGGGTATTAATTTTGACCGCAATGACGAAAATATAAAAGAGCTTTTAAATTTAACAGATTTGGTTCTTCTGGATATAAAGCATATAGAAGACGGCGAACACAAAAAGTTGACCGGGCATTCAAACGCCAAGCCGTTGGAATTTGCTGAATATTTATCCGAAATCGGTAAAGACACTGTTATACGTCACGTGCTTGTTTCCGGAATTACGGATAACGACCAATATCTTATTGAATTGAAAAACTTTATTGCCCGTCTTAAAAACGTGAAAGCGGTTGAAATATTGCCCTATCACGCTATGGGCGAAGTTAAATATGAAAAAATGGGTATCGCGTATCCTTTAAAGGGCGTCAATCCGCCTGAAAAAGAGCGCGTTGAAAATGCAAAATACATTTTACGAGGTGAACTATGAATTTCAAAGCATGGGAAGGATTTGTCGGCGGCAAATGGAATGCCGAAGGCGAAGTAAATGTAAGGGATTTTATCCAGTGCAATTACACTCCGTATGAAGGCGGCAGTGAATTTCTTGCCAAGCCCACTAAAGCCACGTTAAAACTGTGGGATGAAATTTTAGACCTTTCAAAAAAGGAGCGTGAAAACGGCGGCGTGCTTGACGCGGACGTAAAAACCGTTTCGGCATTGACTTCGCACCCCGCGGGATATATAGATAAGGCGCTTGAAAAAATCGTCGGTCTGCAAACCGACAAACCTTTTAAACGCGCTTTGCAGCCTTTCGGTGGCATAAAAATGGCTGAACAGGCGCTAAATATGTACGGTTATGAGATCGACCCTGAAGTAAAGGAAATTTTCACAAAGTACCGTAAAACCCATAACGACGGCGTATACGACGTGTACACGCCCGAAATGCGCCGTGCCCGCCGCGCGCATATTCTCACAGGTCTTCCCGACACATACGGCAGGGGCAGAATAGTGGGCGATTACCGCCGCGTTGCGCTGTACGGTGTGGACTATCTTATCTCCTGCAAGGAAAAGGATAAGGCGAATATAAACGGAACTATGGTTCCCGATAAAATACGCGACAGGGAAGAGCTGAGCGAACAGATTAAAGCGCTTAAAGCCCTTAAAGAGCTTGCCGCAATTTACGGGCACGATATCTCAAAGCCTGCAGAAAACGCGCAGCAGGCAATTCAGGCGTTGTACTTCGGCTATCTCGCCGCCGTCAAGGACCAGAACGGCGCGGCAATGTCCATTGGCAGAAACTCCACGTTCCTTGATATTTATATCGAGCGCGATATCGCGCGCGGAATTTTGACCGAAGAGCATGCGCAGGAGCTTATAGACCACTTTGTAATGAAGTTGCGCATTATCAAATTTATGCGCATTAAAGAGTATAACGAGCTGTTCTCGGGCGACCCTACCTGGGTTACCGAATCTATCGGCGGTATGGGCATTGACGGCAGAACTTTTGTCACGCGCTCGTCTTTCAGAATTTTGCACACGTTGACAAATCTCGGACCTGCGCCCGAACCCAATCTTACCGTACTATGGTCGCAGCATCTGCCCGAAGGCTTTAAAAAATTCTGCGCGGAGCTGTCCGTTAAAACTTCGGCAATACAGTACGAAAGCGACGATTTGATGCGCCCCGAAATGGGCGACGATTACTGCATAGCGTGTTGTGTAAGCTGTATGCGCGTCGGTAAAGATATGCAGTTTTTCGGCGCAAGGGCAAACCTTGCAAAATGCCTTTTATATGCTATAAACGGCGGCAAGGACGAACTTGTAAAGGACAAGGCAACGGGTAAAGCGTTGCAGGTTTCGCCCGTGTTCGAGCCTATTTACGGCGACGGCGCGTTGAACTATGATGAAGTAATTGCCAAGTATGACCAGACTATGGACTGGTTGGCTGAGCTTTACGTTAACGTTTTAAACGTAATCCACTATATGCACGATAAGTATTCGTACGAAGCGTTGGAAATGGCTTTACACGATACCGAAGTAAGAAGATTTTTCGCAACGGGAATTGCGGGACTTTCATGCGCGGTTGACTCGCTTTCCGCGATTAAATACGCAAAAGTTTATCCCGTGCGCAATGAAGAAGGTATTGCTGTCGATTTCAGAATAGAAGGCGATTATCCCAAGTACGGCAACAACGACGACAGGGTGGACTGTATTGCGGTGTGGCTGTTAAAGACCTTTATGAACAAAATAAAAAGACAGACGGTTTACCGCAGCGGCGTACCTACGACTTCGATTCTGACGATTACCAGCAACGTAGTTTACGGCAAAAATACGGGCAACACGCCCGACGGCAGAAGAGCGGGCGAACCGCTTGCGCCCGGTGCAAACCCTATGCACGGCAGGGATTGTTGCGGCGCGCTGGCTTCATTGGAATCGGTGGCAAAACTGCCTTACGAGTACTCGCGCGACGGAATTTCAAACACCTTTTCAATCACTCCCGCGTCTTTGGGGAAATCGGCTGAAGCGCAGGTTACAAACCTTGTCAATATGCTTGACGGATACGTGGCAAGCGGCGGTCATCATCTGAACGTAAACGTATTCTCGCGCGACACCCTGTTGGACGCTCAGGCTCACCCCGAAAAATATCCGCAGCTTACAATAAGGGTTTCGGGCTATGCCGTCAACTTCAATAAACTTACGCGCGAACAGCAGAACGACGTAATTTCGCGTACAATTCATTCAACCTTTTAGTTAATCGTTACAAATTTGTTGATTTAATTCATTCGGCGCTTTTAATTGACTTGAAAGCGCCGCAATGTTAAAATATATACACTATGAAACCACATTTTAACGTAGTCGGAGCAGCCGTCGTAAAGGACGGAAAAGTGCTGGCGTTGCGCCGTTCTGACGGCAATGAAAGCGTTATACACAAGTTTGAGTTTGTCGGCGGAAAAATCAAAGACGGCGAAACGCATAAGCAGGCGCTTATAAGAGAATGTTGGGAAGAGCTTTCGCTTGAAGTTGAAATAGGCGAACTTCTCAATTCTATAGAGTACGAATATTCCGACTGCACCGTAACCCTTTCAATCTATTTTGCAAAACCGTTGTCCGGTTATACCGTAAAGGTACATGAAGAAGACAAGTGGCTTTATCCTGCCGAATTGGACCCCATGGACTGGGCGCCCGCGGACAGAGCGTTTTTAATGATTTTAAAAAGCGGACATATAAAAACCGCAGACGCAACCACGCCGAGAGAGTTTGATATTATCCGTTCCATATCGCAGTCGGTTATGCATGACGTTTACGACGACAAGACGCCCGACGGACAGATTGATTATATGATAGACAGATTTCTTTCGGACGAAAGTATTCTTGAAAGCATTAAAGAAAAAGATTACGTCTATCAAATTATTTACTATAACAGCGAAGTGGCGGGTTATTGCGCGTATTGTCCCGCGCAGAACTATTCGCCCGATTGCGCCGAAGGGACTTATCTTTCCAAGCTGTACATACTTGAATTTGCACGCGGAAAACGTATAACTTCCAAATTACTTTCAACGTTGCGCCGTCCCGTTTTTATGACTGTCAAGCGCGACGACACGCAGACTATAAACATAAGCAAGCACTGCGGTTTCAGAATAGTGCAAACTCTTTCTACCGATATCGGCGCGGGCTATTCCACTGAAGATTTTTTAATGAAACTTGACTGATAAAACGAGGTACAGATGAGCAGAGCTGACGAAATTTTTATTTCAAATATGCGTGAAATTTTAGACGGCGGAGTATGGGACACCGACCTTGACGTTCGCCCCCGCTGGAGCGACGGAACGCCGGCGCATACGGTTAAAAAATTCGGCATAGTAAATCGTTACAATTTGCAGGAAGAATTTCCCATTCTCACTATAAGGCGTACTTTTTTTAAGTCT
>CAOMHR010000131.1 GCA_948482865.1 Christensenellaceae bacterium | reverse complement strand
GGGTTTTTCTTGTGCGGCAGATGTTAAATAAAGTCCGCTTTTTGTCTTTTCTTCGGCTTTAAGCCCTTCTACGACAACTTTATCGAATAACGGTTTAATTGTCATTTAAAAATCCTCCGAAATATTATTCTTTTTTAGTACAGATATTTTATAAACTTGCTAAAATAAAGTCAAACATAATATTGTAAAAAATTGCAATTTATAAAAATCTGTGATACAATAATTCAAACGAAAAAAGGGCTGATATACTTATGGATAAGTGGGACAAAAGATTTATGGAAATGACCGAACAAATAGGTCATTGGTCAAGTTGTTACCAGGAAAACAGAAAAATAGGCGCGGTTATAGTGAAAAACAAACGCGTTATCGCGACCGGTTATAACGGTGCGCCGCAGGGCATTAAAAGTTGCGCAGACAAAAAAGAGTGTATGCGCAAAAAAATGAATATAAAAAGCGGTACTATGCACGAGTTGTGTTATGCCGTTCATGCAGAACAGAACGCTATAATTCAGGCTGCAAGAGTGGGGTGCAGCGTTGAAGGCTGCACGCTTTATTGCACCCATCAGCCCTGTGTAATTTGCGCTAAAATAATAATCAATTCGGGTATAACCCGTGTTGTTTATAAAGAAGGCTACCCCGATGATTTTTCTTTACAGTTATTTGAAGAAGCGGGCGTTGAGCTGCAAAAATATTGCGATTTATAAGGAGTAAATATGCAAAATCCCGTAGTTACTATTGAAATGGCGGACGGTAAAACAATAAAAGCCGAACTTTATCCCGATAAAGCGCCCAATACGGTTAACAATTTTATAAGTCTTGTTTCAAGCGGATTTTACGACGGATTAATTTTTCACCGTGTAATATCCGGATTTATGATTCAGGGCGGAGACCCCGCGGGAGTGGGGACCGGCGGACCCGGTTATAATATTAAAGGCGAGTTTGCTTTAAACGGTTATACAAATAACAATATAAAGCACGAACGCGGCGTTCTTTCTATGGCGCGTGCAATGTCGCCCAACAGCGCGGGGTCGCAGTTCTTTATTATGCACAAAAACGCTTCACATTTGGATGGGCAGTATGCGGCTTTCGGTAAAGTAACCGAAGGGATAGAAACGGTAGACGAAATTGCGTCGACCGCAACCGATTGGAACGATAAACCCAAATCGCCGCAGATTATGAGAAAGGTAACTGTTCAGACTTTCGGCGTAGAATACCCCCAGCCCGTTAAATACTGATTCGGAGAAAGAACTATGGATAACAGCGTGTATCAGAACCCCTTAATAACAAGATACGCCAGTCGTTTTATGGCTGAAAATTTTTCGGATGAAAAGAGATTCAGGCTTTGGAGAAAACTTTGGATTGCTCTTGCCGAATCGGAAATGGAACTCGGCTTAAACATTACTCCGTCACAGATTGACGAAATGAAAAAGTATGCTGAAGACATAAATTTCGAGCTTGCGGAAAAATTTGAACGTGAAGTCCGTCACGACGTTATGGCGCATGTGCATGCGTTCGGCGAACAGGCTAAGTCGGCTATGCCGATAATTCATTTAGGCGCGACAAGTTGTTTTGTTGATTGTAATTCAGAGCTTATTATTTTGAACGACGCGCTGAATATAATTAAGGCAAAACTTGTAAATGTAATAGATAAGTTGCGTATATTTGCGCTCAGATATAAAGATTTACCTACGTTGGGTTTTACGCATTTGCAGCCTGCGCAGCTTACTACGGTGGGCAAGCGCGCGACGCTTTGGTTACAGGATTTGACAATTGACTATAACAATCTTGAAAATTTGCAGGAGTCTTTTAAGCTCCGCGGAGTGAAAGGTACAACCGGTACGCAGGCAAGTTTTATGGAACTTTTCGGCGGGGACGAATGCAAAGTCAAGGAACTTGAAAAGCGCGTTGTTAAAAAGCTCGGCTATAAAAAAGTTTACGGTGTAACAGGGCAGACATATCCCAGAAAATTTGACTATAACGTTCTTTGCGTGCTTTCCCAGATTGCGCAGAGCGCATATAAATTTTCAAACGATATAAGAATTTTACAGAATATGAAAGAGATTGAAGAGCCGTTTGAAAAATCGCAAATCGGGTCTTCGGCAATGGCTTACAAACGCAATCCTATGCGCAGCGAGAGAATAGGTTCGCTTGCAAGATTTGTCATTTCTCTTCCGGTAAACTGCGCAATAACTGCGGGAACCCAATGGTTTGAAAGAACGCTTGACGACTCCGCAAACAGAAGAATAGTTTTAGCTCAGGCTTTTCTTGCGCTTGACGGTATACTTAACATATATATGAACGTGTCGGAAAATCTTGTGGTATACGATAAAGTTATTGCAAAACATATTGCGGCTGAACTGCCCTTTATGGCTACCGAAAATATAATGATGGAATGTGTAAAAGCGGGCGGAAACAGGCAGGAGTTGCATGAAAAAATAAGGGTGCTTTCAATGGAAGCAGGAAAGCACGTAAAAGCGGACGGTAAAGAAAACAACCTTATCGAATTGATTAAGGCTGATAAAACTTTTGCCGCAGTACACGATAAACTTGATACCATTTTAGACGCTACTAAATTTATCGGCAGGGCGCCTTCGCAGACCGTCGAATTTATTGAGAATGAAGTTGAGCCTTTATTAAAGAAAAACAGCGCTCTTTTAGGGCAAAAAGGCGAAGTAAAAGTATAAAATTTTACAATTTGCAACGTACTATGCTTAACATAATGCGTTTAAACTGTAGAAAAAAATGAAAAAAACCACTCGTTTTGAGTGGTTTTGGCAGGGGAGACACGATTCGAACATGCAACCGACGGTTTTGGAGACCGCGACTCTACCGTTGAGCTACTCCCCTAAAAATAACGAGTTTATTATATAATAACCATTTTTGTTAGTCAACTGTTTTCGGAGAATATTTATGAAAAAACACTTTAAGTTGGGTATAATCGGTTGCGGCTATAAAGCGCACTGCATATTGCGCGGATTGGTTTTGTCCGATTTTTTGAGCGAAAAGAAAATTATTGTCAGCGACGTTTCGGAAAAGGAGCTTGAAAAAGTAAGCTATCTCGGCGTTAGGACAACCACGGATAATGCGTATGTTGCAGAAAATTGCGAATTCGTGATTTTGGCGGTTGATTGTGCAAATCTTGAAAACGTAATAAAGAGTTTTGGGAATGTTGTTCCCGAAAAACTTATAGCGGTTATCTCGGGCGTAAAGAAAAATGCGGTTAAAAACGCTTTCGGTTTGCATGCGGTAAGGGTTGCGCGCGCTGTTATTAATATGCCGTGCTATATCGGCAGCGGCGCAATCGGCTTGGATATGTCCGATTATAAATCGCTTGACGACATAGAATTTATAAGTAAGGTTTTTGATAATTTAGGCACTATCGTCTGTGTCGACGAAAGTAAAATGGATGCAGTCGAAGGGTTGAGCGGTGGCGGTCCGGCTTATGCGTTAATGTTTATCGACAGCTTAATTGATGCAGGCACAAAGCAAGGGTTGCCCAAGAATGAAGCAAAACTTTTAGCTGTTCAGACAGTATTGGGTGCGGCGGAGATGGTTCAGCGTGAAGAGCAGACATTAGCTGAATTGCTTGTACAGTCTTGCGGAAAGGGAAGCGTTGCTATTGAAGGTATTAAAACTTTTGAAAAAAGCAATTTCAGCGGAATAGTTTCCTATGCAGTAGAAGCGGGTGTTAAGCGTATAAAGGAAAACAGCGATAAATGAAAAAAGTGACGCTGTATACAGACGGCGCGTGTTCTGGCAATCCGGGTGTAGGCGGTTGGGGCGCGGTTCTCATTTATAATGGGAATGAAAAACATGTTTCAGGCGCTGAAGATAATACCACTAACAACCGTATGGAAATCACTGCCGTAATCGAAGGGTTAAACAACCTTAAATATGATTGCGAAGTAGACGTGTACAGTGATTCCGCCTATGTCGTAAACGCTTTTTTGCAGGGCTGGATTTTCGATTGGCAACGTTCAGGTTGGAAAAAAGCAGATAATAAACCCGTTCAGAACGTCGATTTATGGCAAGTTTTATATGAATTGTCACGGAAACACAATTTACATTTTATAAAAGTAAAGGGACATGCGGATAATAAATTTAACAATACCTGTGACAAACTTGCGACGGATGCGATAAAAAAATTTAAAACTTCATTATAAAAAGTCGCTTTTTACAATATAATATATGTAAAGAGCTGAGCGTCTTTTAAGGCTATATAATGAAAGTTAATCAAAGTTTGAAACATACTTTTAATATTTTGGCAGCCGTTCTTTTCAGTGCGGTTGCCATTGTTTTTACTGCGTACGGGCTTTCTTATGAAAGTCTGCCGTTTATACGCGAACATCATGCGCTGCTTATATCAATAGCGGTAGGCGTGATATTTATTCTTGCTTTGTTGTATGTAATTTTGTATTTACTTAATAAACAAGCGCTTTACAGACTGATATTTTGCGCCCTTATATTTTTGGATTTTTGCGCTGTTGTTTTTTTTGTAATCTGTGCCACGGGATTTATAACTAAAATAAACAGTATGCAGGCGCTGCGTGATTACATCGCCGATTTCGGTAGTTGGGCTGTAGTTTTATATATTTTGTTCTGCTTTTTACAGGTAATAATATTGCCTGTACCTGGTTCTATTGCTGTGGCGGCGGGGGTTGCACTGTTCGGTCCGTTGAAGTGTACTCTTTTCAGTTTTATAGGTATTGTGCTGGGTTCAATTGTAGCTTTTGCCATAGGACGTGTCGTTGGATATAAAGCGGTAAAATGGATAGTAG
>CAOMHR010000130.1 GCA_948482865.1 Christensenellaceae bacterium | reverse complement strand
AAGTCAAAAACTCCGACTTGTAGCCGAAAAGTCCCCTTGCGGGAACTATAAACTCAAGACGTGTTCTTGTCCCTATTGCGCTCATATGCAACAGCTCGCCCTTTCTGTTTCCCATACTCTGGAAAACCGCGCCGGTCGCGTCGTCGGGCACGTCGACTATGAGTTTTTCCATAGGCTCGTGACGGACGCCGTCTATTTCTTTATACATAACTCTGGGTGTTGAAACCTGAAATTCGTAACCTTCGCGGCGCATATTTTCAATGAGAATCGAAAGGTGCATTTCGCCCCTGCCGCAAACACGATAACTGTCGGCAGACTGGGTTTCTTCCACTCTGAGAGAAACGTCGCGCAAAAGCTCTTTAAAAAGCCGGTCGCGCAAGTGTCTGGTGGTGACCCATTTGCCGTCTTTGCCCGCAAAAGGCGAGTCATTGACCGAAAAAGTCATTTCTACCGTGGGTTCGGTGATTTTTACGAATTTATGCGCTTCCACGCAATCGGGTGAGCAAACAGTATCGCCTATATTTATTTTTTCAAGCCCCGAAAAACAAACTATATCGCCCGCTTTAGCGCTGTCGCACGGAGTACGCTGCAAACCTTCGATCTGGTACAGATTGACTATTTTCCCCGGCGTTTTAAGATGAATGTCGTTGTAGTTGGTGACTGTTACCGCCTGACCCTGCTTAACTTCGCCGCGCTCTATTCTGCCTATTCCTATGCGCCCTACGTATTCGTTGTAATCTATGGAAGAAACCAAAAGCTGCGCCGCGCCCTTATCGTCAACATCCATAGGCTGAATGTGACTTAAAATAGTTTCAAACAGCGGCGTTAAATCTTTGCCTTTTTGGTTTAAATCCAAAGTCGCCGTGCCGTCCCTGCCCGAACACCACACAACGGGGCTTAAAAGCTGGTCGTCGGAAGCGTCAAGCTCTAACAAAAGCTCTAAAATTTCGTCCTGAACTTCGTTAAGTCTTGCGTCGGGGCGGTCTATTTTGTTAACTACGATAATTAGCCTGTGCCCCATTTCAAGCGCTTTCTGCACTACGAAACGCGTCTGCGGCATAGGTCCTTCGGCAGCGTCCACAAGTACCAGAACACCGCTTACCATCATCATTACCCTTTCGACTTCGCCGGAAAAATCGGCGTGTCCCGGCGTGTCGACAACGTTAATCTTCACGTCCTTATAGCGGATGGACGTATTTTTTGCAAGAATTGTTATGCCCCTTTCACGTTCAAGGTCGTTGGAGTCCATTACCCTGTCTTCTACCGCCTGATTGTCGCGGAAAGTATGGCTTTGCCTTAACATTGCGTCTACAAGCGTAGTTTTGCCGTGGTCAACGTGCGCGATTATCGCCACGTTTCGTAAATCGTTCCTAATCAAATTTGTGCCTCATATATAAAATTTTCTACTATTTTCTATTGTTCTGCTTTTCAAAATTCGCTTCTAGTCTGGCGTTCAAACAGCTTTAAAATAATCTGCATACAGGTTTTTGCGCCGTCGCCGCCTTCAAAAGCGTGGGATAAAAAACACGCTTCGTATACGGCGTTGGTTATAGGCAGCTCTATGTTGTATTTATCGCCCAACTCTTTCATTGCCTTTGCAGTCATAACGCCTTCGGCAAGTTTTTCGAATTTCGCGCCGTGCGCCATCATTTCGCCGTACGTTCTGTTGTGCGAGTATTCCGAGAAAAGCGTCGTCTCGTAATCGCCCAGATGAGCCAAGCCGTAAGCGGAGTTGAATTCGCCGCCCATCGCCTTGATAAGTTTACCAACTTCGTACGCACCCCTTGCCATTAGCGGACCCTTTAAACTGACGTAGCCGCTTCCGTCCAAAACGCCGGCGGCGATACCCAAAACGTTTTTAGCAGCCGCGCCTATTTCTGTGCCGATTAAATCGTTACCGTAGTAAAAACGGATAAGATTGCTTTTAAAACTGTCGGCA
This sequence comes from Christensenellaceae bacterium, assembly GCA_948482865.1. Taxonomy (GTDB): domain Bacteria; phylum Bacillota; class Clostridia; order Christensenellales; family Borkfalkiaceae; genus Coproplasma. Next base: position 2,932 of record CAOMHR010000130.1, on the reverse strand, counting down.
AGGCGTTTTTTCAGGTCTTCGTTTTCACTGTCTATTACCATACAGTTGGGGATGCCCTGCGTAAACGCCTGAATGTGACCGGGTCCCACCCATACGGCGACGTTTTTTGCGGGAATACCGCTTTCAACCATAACTTCAGAAAGCCGTTTACCCGTCGTCTCTTCTATACCCTTCATACAGAGAACAAAGGGCTTATTTTTAACGTCGTACTTTATAACCTTTTGCATAAAGCCGCGCAGCCCTTGCGAAGAGATTGAAATTATTATAACTTCCGCGCTTTCGACAGCCTGCTTTAAGTCGCAGGTTAACGTTATGGTCTTGTCCAGAGTAACGTATTCGTTTTTGCCGGTGTTCTTTAATATTTCGTATGAATATTCGCCTTCCGGTCCCCAGCTTGTAACCTGATTTTTAAGAACGGTAGCCTGATACCAAGCAATAAACGAACCCCAGCGGCCACAGCCTAAAACTGATACTTTCATCAATATTTCCTTATAATTTAAATTTGTTTACGTTCTGAAAGAGCGCGCGACAAAGTCACTTCGTCGGTGTATTCCAGCTCGCTTCCTATGGGAATGCCGTGCGCGAGCCTTGTAACTTTTACGCCCAACGGCTTTAAAATTTTTGCAATGTACATTGCGGTTGCTTCGCCTTCAACGTCGGGATTGGTAGCCATAATGACTTCCTGAACGCTTCCGTCCTGCACGCGGGAAAGCAACTCTTTAATACGTATATCGTTGGGTCCTACGCCGTCCATTGGGCTGATTACGCCGTGGAGAACGTGGTACATTCCCTTAAACTCATGCAACTTTTCCATTGCGATTACGTCTTTGGGTTCCTTTACTACGCAGATGGTTGACCCGTCGCGTTTTTTACAAATTTCGCAAACTTCGTCTTCAGTAAAGTTTCCGCATACGTTGCAGTATCTTACCTTGCGCTTGCACTCAACAATGCTTTCGGCGAAAGCCTTTGCTTCGCCGTCCGACATTCCGATTATCTTGTAGGCATATCTCTGCGCCGTCTTTTTACCCACGCCCGGAAGTTTTGAAAACTCGTTTATGAGTCTTCCGATAGGTTCAATAAAAACGTCCATTTCAGATTATACCGCCAAGACCGCCCGCGTTCTTGCCGAAGGGTCCCATTTTTTCATTATATATTTCGTCGGCTTTTTTATATCCGTCGTTTATAGCCGCCATAATCAGATCTTCAAGCATTTCAACGTCGTCTTCGTCGGAAATATCGACGACCTGCGAAAGTTTGCTGCCGAACTCTATGCCGTTGATAATTTTTTTGCCGTTCATATAGACGACCACGGTTTCATCGCCTTCTTCGCCGCCGCCCGAAAGCCCGACGACTTCAAGTTCTTCAAGTTCTTTATCGGCTTCCTGCATCTGTTCCTGCATTTTCTGAGCCTGTTTCATAAGGTTCTGCATATTTCCCATGCCGCCCATTCCGCCTTTAAATCCTGCCATTTTAGCTCCTTACTGATTTTTTATTTGAATTTCCGTACCTTCGAAATTGCTTTTAAGCTCTTTCAAGGCTTTTTCATAATCGCTTTCACCCTTTTCGACAAGGCGCGCTTCGTAATCGGCAACCCCCAATTCCGCAAGGGTTTCCGCAATAAAGTTTGCGTTGTCGGGGCGGGTAAGCCCTTTAAACACAGCTTCGCTGTCGGTTGTAAGAATTAATTTTTCACCTTCGAAAAAGTTGCCCAAATCCATACACAGCGTAAACAGCACGGCGTTTTTGCGGGTCGTGCGCAAACTGCGTATCAGCTTGCCGAAAACCCCGGATTTTTCTCCGTCGTTCAGGCTTTTGACCTGTTTGGGAGCTGCTGCCGCAGGATTATCCCAAAGCGCGGGCTGAACCGTTTCGCGTTTTTCCGCCTGTGCAAAAGGCGGCTCGTCATCCGTTTCAAGCATAATTTTCCGTTCGGGCTTTTGCGCAACGGGTTCGGCAGACGGTTTTACGTCCGCTACCGTCTGCGCCTTAACCTTTACTTCAACGCCTTGCTGAAGTTTTCTTTCCAGCTCGTTTATTTTTCCTATAAGCGCGTCCAGATTATAATCGGTATGCGGCATTGCGCATTTTAAAATTGCGGTTTCAAGCGTAATTCTGCCGTTTAGCGAATAGCGCAAATCCGTTTCCGCTTTTGCCAAAAGTTCGGTGACACGCAAAATTTTATGACCGTCCGCGCCGTCCGCAATTCTTGAAATCGCGTTGAAACTTTCTTCCGGCAAATTAACTATTTCCTTGGGGTTTTTGCAGATTTTTACAACCGCGCAATTATTTAAAAACGCAAGCAAATCTTTGACGAGAACGCCCGCGCTCTTGCCCGTTGAAAGCACCTGTTCAACAAGCGTCAGCGAAGTTTGCGCGTCTTCTTTTAAAATACTTTCCGCAAGTGTGGCAACCGACGAAAAATCGGCGCTGCCGAGAACGGTATTTACGTCGCTGTAAGTGAGTTTTCCGTCCGAATACGAAGCGCACATATCCGCTATAGACAGACTGTCGCGCGCCGAACCCGCTCCCGCGCGGGCGATTGCCGCAACCGCTTCGTCTTCGTAAGCCTTTCCGGATTTTTGAAGAACGTCTTTTATAAGCCCTTCCAAATCCTTTTGCGGAATAAGTTTAAAGTCAAACCGCATACAACGCGAAAGAATTGTTGCGGGAATTTTCTGAGGTTCGGTAGTGGCGAGAACAAACACCGCGTGGCGGGGCGGCTCTTCCAGAGTTTTCAACACCGCGTTGAATGCCGAAGCGGTAAGCATATGGACTTCGTCTATGATATAAACTTTGTATTTGCCGGCAACGGGCGGATACTGCACCTTTTCCCGCAAATCGCGCATTTCGTCAACGCCGGTGTTGGAAGCCGCGTCTCTCTCGTTTATGTCTATATTAGAGCCGTCCGCCAGCGCTTTGCAAGTAGCGCATT
>CAOMHR010000129.1 GCA_948482865.1 Christensenellaceae bacterium | reverse complement strand
GTATTGTTAGCGCAATAAGCGGCGACACCATAATTGAAAATTGTGAAAATTACGGCGCTATCGTATCCGGCGTTTGCGGAACCGGTGGAATAGTCGGTGAACCGTGGTTTCCTTCTGAAAAATTTATTGATGTAGAAACAGGGTTACCCGAAGAATATTATACGGCAAATCAGGTTGTCAGAAACTGTAAGAATTACGGAAACATATATCTTTTAAGGAGTGACGGCAAAAAAAGATATGAATCAACCGATCATGCTAATGATGAAGAACATAAAAACATCATATACAAATTTGGCGGAATAGCGGGGAGCATATCGCGAGTAGAAAACTGCGAAAACTACGGGAGTTTTTACGGATTTGAAAATATGGGTAACGGAATAAAAGTCAGATTTTTAGGCGGCGTAGTCGGCGCGGCGAAACAGGTGACTGACAGTGAAAACTTTGGCGTTATAAACGTGCAGAAGGGCAGGGGAATAGACGTAGGCGATATTTACGGATTTCTTGATAACTAAACGTTGAACACAGAAAAACAAGAGAGGAAATTAAGTGAAAAAAGTTATTTTCAAAAGTAAAAAGTTTGTTAAGCCTGTAATCTTAGGTGCGCTGACAATTTTATCGGCGGTAACAGCATCGGTTGCGGTAAAAGGCTTTACCGACGGGAAAAGCGTGAGTTATGCCGAAAGCGTGAATATTGCGGGGATGCAAAGCGAAGCGCCGGAAAATTTTGAGTCTCAGATAAATTTAAACAAATACGACGGCGCGAAGTGCGAGTTGGTTTACGATGAAATTATCGTAAATTATCCGTCTGCATACAGTGCGGCAACCCAAGCAATATTTTCGGGCAACTGGTGTAATTACAAAGATACCGATACATATTTTTTGGACTCTTCAAACTTGCCTGTGGTAAATGCGGTAGAGCTTAAAAAAAATTATTACGACAGTACGTATACTCTGCTGATAGAAAATAAAGAAGATGAAAAAACTTACAGCTCGTTTGAAATGCCGGCGTCTAAAGACGTCGTTTCGCATGTAAAGAGCAGGGCAATAACGGTAAACGAATATGAAAGCGGCAGCGTTGAAAATTACGTTGGATTTTACGATGCGGAAATTAATTACGTCAGCGAAACAGAGACGTATAAACAGTATAACATTGCCGATGCTGCCTGGAACGAATACAGCGACGAACAGTTAAATGAATTGCAGACGTTGACAAGCAGTAAAGAAGTTAAAGCTAAGTTAGAGGAAAAAACGAGAAGACTCGATATTGGTCAAAACGAACACAAGGAAACCTGGGGAGAAGATATTTTTGATTTTATCCCTGAGTCCGTATTACTGCGCCCCGATAAAAGCGCGTTTATCGGGCGGGAATACGGATTTCTTTATTCTTCACATGACTTACTTAAAAGATATAATTATCAAACAAATTCATATGTCAGATGTATATATGACGAAAACAGAAATGTGGTTGGCTACGAACCGTATGTTTTCGACCCCGACCGTTGCTATTTAGACATTGATTTGATAATATTTTCGATAGACAGCGAACTGGTAGGAAGAGAATATAAAGTAACAAGCAATATTTTGTTTACTGCGAGACATGGATTAATTGCAAAAAGCGCGACAGGGAAACGCACAGTTCATATAGACAGGTCTTCGGAATATCTTTTTATTGCCGACCCGTCTATAGCCCTTTCGTTACAAAACAAATATGAAAATTTTGCCGGTGATAATGATGGAATAGGAATTTCACAGACAAGAAATAATTTTAACGGCTATAAGGGTGTTAAAATAAATAAGTATCAAACGGTTTCGGATATAAGCACATCGATAATTTCACCTTCAAAATTAACTGATTACATAGATGACAATTCGCAATCAGAATTCGATAAAACAGGGCTGCTTGTCGACACGTCGATAGGTTATGGCAAAGTAGCATTAAAAGCAGGTATTTTTGCATTAAAAATGGCAGGGGTACTGGCAAAATTTAATCCTTACACGGCAGTAGCGGGGATTGTGTTTAGCGGTCTGCAAGAAATATTTAAGATTGCTAAAAATTATGAGATTAATTTTGATACCGCTTATGCAAACAACGAAAAAAATATTTTGACTTTTCAAGCGCCGTCACAGGGGCTTACGAAAGACGTGATTTCTTCATTCGGAATAGATTTAATTAATTTAATAAATAGAGAAGAAATAGACAGTGAAAAAACTTTTGGTTTCGAAGATGGAAAGGTACCGCCAAATATAATTTTGGGGAAACGCGGACATTACGTTCAAAGTATTTTTCAGCTTACCGACGTAAACGTGCCTACTGTTCTTATAAGCAGTTTTAACGCCGCTTTCGCAGTGGATATTTCTACTTACAGTAAGTCGGACATTAAAAAATTCAATATTCCACAGCGGTTTAATTTCTCTTTTAATGCTACGGATTTATTCGATGACAGGGTAGAAGAGCAAATTTATCAGGATTCGGAAGAAAATATTTCTTATTTTAACGAAACTGACAGAAACATTCATTTAAACGTTGCCGAATCCGGTTGGTATGATTTAAATTTAACGGATTTTGTGCCCACTGCAAAACTCAGGATTAAAAGAAATTCCGAAAATGAAACCCTTGCAGAAGAAAAAGATATTAAGTATTTTGATTCTGTTTTTAATTCCGGCATGTATCTTCCTTTTGAAATACAAGAAAAAGGGCATGTATTTTTGCGACTTAAAGAAATTTCAGGTTCGAATAACGGCACGACTGAGTTGGATTTGAGTAATGAAAATCTTACCGCAAAGCTGTATTTATATGCAGATAAAGATAACGTTTTTAATTTGCGGATAGAAGATAAAACCAATCAAAATTATGCAATGAACTTTGTCGGAGCTTCGTTTACGGCAAACCTGCAAAAGCATTATGAAGAATTAGTCCCCGATGACGCGGACGAATGTAAGTTTGAAGAAGGAATCGCTTATTATTCGCTGAAAGCGCAAACGGCAGGGTTATACAACATATCGGTTAAAAACGCGGTTTTTGACCTGATGGACTCTGAATTCAGTCTTTTAAACGCAAATCAAGAATCGACGGACGTATTATTGCCTGCAAATCAAGTTTATTATGTCTGTGTCAGACAAAGCGTTAAAAGCGCGAAATCGTATATAAAATTCAAACCTGTTGCTGAATCGGTATACTTTAATGACGGATTGGCGGCAACCTATGGGTTTGCTTTAACAAATACGTCCGATACCGAAATTTACCGCCTGCACATAGGAAGGACAGGCATATATACCTTTGATTATTCTACGGGAGCGGATGCGGAATACTCTTTACAGGTAAAGGATAATTTGTTCAGAGAACAGCTATTCAATTCACCGAAGGCGTATCTGAAAGCGGGGGAGTATTATCTGTTTTTTAAAGCAAAAGAGAGTGCGGTAAACGGTTCGGTTACGGTAAGTTTTACGCCGCCGGATATAACTTTGGAAAAAGATATAACAGTAAATTCCGAAACATATTTCACATTTGTTCCTACGCAAAACGGTTATTACACTTTTAATTTATCAAACAATCTGTTTACCGTTGAACTGGACGGAAAACCCGCGGACGCCGGCAACAGATATGAATTGGAAAAAGGCAACAGATATATTGTACATATAATCAAGCAGACAAAAAATGCGGCAAATGCGGAAATCAACGTTAAGTATACGACGTCGAATACAGTTACATATCATGAAAGTTTCAATAGCGACGTAGTAATTTTTGAAACGGATATTTCGGGATATTATTCGTTTAACGGCGAAGATATCGCATTGTATAACAAGTATCTCGTTTTAATAAACGACGGTAACGGCGTAAATTTTACTTGTTCTCTTGACGCGGGCGAAAAATATTTTATTATCAATTCCGGAACGAAAGATTGCGTGGTAAATCTGGAAGGCGAAAAAATAACTGCAAATTTTGAAGCTACAATCCACGCCGGCGATAATCAATATTTGAAGTTTGTTGCCCCGGAAGACGGCTATTACAAACCGGAAGCTCTTTATGCCGACGCTTCTGCTTTTGAAATATATTCATACGAAAATTTAAGTAAACATATCGCTGTCGCACGGTCTGCAGACGGATATTATCTGAATGAAGGAAGTCTGTATTACATAAAAATAAGTCTGCCGTCGACCGATTTTATTAAGATAACCAACGGGAATATTAATACTTTGACTGAAATTCCCGAAGGTATTCTTGCCGAAGTTGATTTGAACAGCGCTACTAATTATGCCGCAAGTTATAAGTTTGTCTGTGCGGATACGGGTAATTATACGTTTATTTTTAACCGCAGTCTGAAAAAGAATTTTTCAATAAGCATAGATAGTGAAAATTTTGTTTTTGAAAGCGGCGCAAACATTTTAAAAGTTACAAAGACCTTGTCAAAAGACAGCGTTTGTGAAATTGTTTTTAACCTTACGGCAGGAAATGAAGCAACGTTGGTTTTCGGCGTTTACCGTCAGACTGAAGACTTTGGCGTTTACGTAAGCGACCGCTTGCAAAATGACTCGGGTCTTGTAAATAAAATAGCAATAGGCGAAAATGTCTACGGGTATGTTAACGAGCAGATTTCTATCGGCGATATTCGGGGCAGAGCCGCTTATACTAAAGTTAATTACGGGTTATTAAACACGCCTTTAATCGACGGAAAAGCCGGAGTTAAAATAGACGCAAACGGATATATAACAGTAAGCAACAAATTGCCGCAGTGGACGGCGTTTGCCGTTGAAGTGAATATCGGTAGAATAAAGTACGGCGATATTGTTCTTGATAGCGGCGTATCAAAAGTGATTAACTTTTTAATTTACGTTGACGTGCAGGATATAAAGATTACCGACGAAAACAATAACGTTG
>CAOMHR010000128.1 GCA_948482865.1 Christensenellaceae bacterium | reverse complement strand
ATAAACCCGACGGGCACCCCGAACGTACATTTTACTATTCCTATACCGCTTAAAAACAGCGCCGTAAGCGGATTTATAATTAACGAGCTTATTACCAGCCCTACGACGGTCGAAATTATAATTGCGGGCATAAACGACAGCGCGGTCTGCAAAATAAGCTGTTTTGTGGTAAACCCGAGCGATTTCAAAATTCCGTAATCCCGCTTTTTATTATTGAGCATAGTCCGCACAAGCAGATACAGTACAAACGCGATTATGATTGCGGAAAGCACGAGTATGAAAATTACGATAATAGTCATAAGCGTGACATAAACGCTTGCCGCGCCTTCCACCGTAGCCTCAACGTTTATAACGGCGTTCACTTCGCCGGCAAAACGTTCTTTCATCTCCCTGTTGAAGCCGTCCACGTCCGTGCCGTCCGTGAGATTGATATAATAAGTAACGTCCTGAAACTCGCCCAGCCGCTCGTACCCCTGCCTTGTCAACAGGCAATCTTTGCCGAGATTGTTGGTAACCTGCGTAAACCCGCTTATAAGATATTTTTCCGTTTTGCCGTTTGCGGTTATTTCTATCTCGTTGCCTATTTCAAAGCCCTTGCTCTTTGCGTATTTTGCGGCAACGGCAATTTCGTTATCGTATCTGGGAAACCTTCCTTTAAAAACCACGTTCCGGTTATTGGCTTTTGAAAAGTCGTCGCAGATATTCGCCATAAGTTCGGCTCCGCCGACATGGGACACGTTCAGAGAGCTGTACATATAAACTTTCTCTATGCGCCCGTCTGCGCGCGCTGCCTGCAAAAAAACTTCTTCCGCGTCCGACCGTACGTTTATACAGCTATCCGTCGTTTCGCCGACAATCAGATTTAAAAAGGGCGTCATATCGACGATAACGTTTTCGGTCATAAGCCCCGAAAACACAACTACGAGAGAAAGCACCAGCATTGTTATACCTACGGTGATATTGTGCTTTACGCCGGACAAAGTTGTTTTCAGCGCCAGCGCAAGATTTAAATGCGCTTTTGTACTTTCGAGCGGAACGCGGTTGCGCTTGAAATTGTGCGTCTGCACACCCGACCTTAAAGCGACTATGGGCTCTATCTTTTTAATCCTGCGCGCTGAAAGCCAGACGGCGAGCGCGACCGCGCCGCACAGAATTACGAGCGAGATAATAACGGGTACGGGTAAAAACGAAATTGCATAGGGTATGCCCGTCTGCGCAATCATCATAGCGTTTATCGCGGGGAACAGGCAGTACGAAAGCCCGCTTCCCACAACGGCGGCAATTAAAGTCAGCCCCAAAAACTGTATCAACAGCGAACTTATTAGCAGCCTTGAAGTATACCCGACCGCTTTCAGCGCGCCGAGATTTTTTATATTCACCTGTATATAGTTGACTATGTTTGAAGCTATAACGACAAGCGCAATCAGCAGCACGAAAAACGCCATTGCGCTCATTATGCCCGAACATATCATCTGCGAAATATAGCGCGACTGCGACACGATATCGTAAGAGTTGCTCACCATCCTTATATTGGGAAACCGTCCCGAAACCGTCGCTTTCAGACCCGATTCGAAATTCTGGTTTTCCGATATATCGTTTAACCGCACGGAACACAGCGTGTTTACCGGCGCTATTTTCAGTTGTCCGAGTTCTTCGTATTTGTCCTGCGTCAGGATAATCTGGGTCAGAGCGCAGTTGTGCGAACCCATCATTATACTGTTGAAAAAGCCGCAAACCGTATATTTTACGGGACAACTGCCTATATTTATTTCAATCGTGTTGCCTATGACGAACTCATCCGATTTATAAAGCATAGGCAGGTAAACCCCGCTTGTCAGACTGCCGTCTTCCACTATTTCCGCCCTGCCCAAATTGCGGGTTACGGCGGTTTGTTTGTCCATAAACACAAACTGACCATTCATCATTCCGCCGTTGAACGGAAAAGTGCCGACCATATTCATACATTTGTCCAGACGGAACTGTGCCACGCGGCTGTCGTTTTCAAGCGTATGCGACAAAAATTCACGCACCGCGCCGTCTTTATCTTCAACCGCGACGGTAACGTGTTCGGCGTTGAGTTTATCGTGGTAGCGGTCAAAGTTAGCTTTGTAATCCATTGAAAGCATAAGCCACAGGTTCAGCATTAGCGCGGCAAGGATTATAAGCACGACGATAGCCGCGCTCTGCCCCTTGGCTTTGCGCATATTAGAACGGGCGATAAGAAACAGCTTTGACATTTTACCACCCCATTTCTTTCAAAAACTCTGACAATTTTTCGTGCCTTGTTTTATCGCCGTGCGAATATTTGCCCAAATCGCATTCGCCTAAAATAACGCCGTCTTTAAGATATAAAATACGGTTTCCGCGGCGTGCCGAGCGCATATCGTGCGTAACCATAACTATACTCTGCCCCTGTTCGTTGAATTTGGTAAGGGTATCTAACACGTCCAGTCCCGTTTTACTGTTCAGCGCGCCCGTAGGCTCGTCGGCAAACAGAATTTCGGGGCTGTTTATAAGTGCGCGGACAATGCCCACACGCTGCGCTTCGCCGCCGGAAATCTGCGTGGGGAATTTTTTTTGCGTTTCTTCCGGTATATCCACAGCCGCGAACAACTCCTTCGCCCTTGCAACAAGCGCCTTTTTGTCCCTGCTTACAAGCAAGCCCGCGCAAAGCACGTTATCCGTTAAAGACATACCGTCTATAAGATACAGCTGCTGGAACACAAAACCGCAGTGGTCGCGGCGAAATACCGCAAGCCCGTCCTGCGACAGGTCTGAAATTTTTTTGTCGCCGAAAGTGATAGTCCCGAGTGTAGGCGTATCCATACCCGAAAGTGCGTACAAAAGGGTTGACTTGCCCGCGCCGCTCGCGCCCATAATCACCGTAAAATCACCCTTGTAAAGTTCCAAGTCAATATTTTTAAGAACGTGTTGCTGCAAGCCGCCGTTGGAAAAAGTTTTACTGAGATTTTCAGTTTTAAGTAAAATTTGCCGTTGCATTTTTAATCTCCTTTTAACACGTCCATTTTAACTTTTACAATTCTTAAATGTCTTTACGCAATTATTAAATAATTCTTAATTTTTACCGCTGAGCAATAACGCAACGGTAACTTTCAGCCCGTGTTCGCCGTTTCCGACATCTAAACCGCCCTGCATCTCTTTCATAAAATAGTCGGAAATATAAAGTCCCAGTCCCGCGCCTTCGGTATTTACGGAATTGCTACCGCGCCTGAATTTTTCTTTCAGACAGGACAGCTCTTCGCTTTTAACGCCGTCGCCGAAGTCTTCTATTATAATGCGCAAGTACTTTTCATTCTTTTCCGCAATTAACGAAATATCCGTTTTCGCGTACTTGTACGAATTAGCAAAAATATTATCGAACACCTGCTGCAACCGTAAGATGTCGGCATAAACCAGACAGGCGGGAATATCGGGAACGGTAGCGCGGTTGAGATAGTCGGCGTTTTCCAGCAGCGGCTTAATTTGCCCGCTATCTACGTTTACGGTGGCAACCGACAGCTGCTGCAACTCTTCAAGCGTTGCCGTGAACAGGTTTGTTATCAGCGTGTTTATCTGGTCAGCCTTGCCTATTATACGGTTGTAACTGTCCTTGTCCTTTTTGCTTTCCGACACGGCAAGCCCCACTTCCGCCACCGCTTTTATGCTTGCAACGGGCGTCTTTATATCGTGAGAAAGTTTTGCAACCAGTTCCTTTTTGCTCTGCTGCGCCTGTGCTTCGGCAATGCGGGCTTTTTTCAGTTCGGAACGCATAATGTCGAAACTTTCGGTAAACGCGCCGAAAAGGTTTTGCCTGTCCATTTCAAGCGGAACGTCAAGGTTGCCGCCCGCAACGCGCATGGCAAAGCCCTTGAGTTTACTGAACGGTCTGACTACGGCGCGGTGCATATAAACGGCGTACCCGATACAGATTGCGCCCTGAACGACGGTTGCAACCGACAAAACGATAATTGCCGTTTGCTTTTGCGATTGCAGGGTTTGCGCGCCGTCGTTGTAAATCAAAATTTTTCCCGCAGGCGCGCCGCCGATATTTATATCCAGAACCGTGTCCCTGTGGATAACCGCCGCGTTTAAACTTTCGGAAAGCCCCGCCTTTGTTTTATAAAGCAAATTGCCGCCGTTATCCAGCACGACGTAGTCGAGTACGGTTGAATTTTTATGTTCTTTTAGATTGTCAAAGTCGCGGGTTACGGACTGCACCGCTTCGTTCACGGCGACGGCGTCCTGCGAAAAATCGGGCGTCTTTACGGCGAATATGATAAGCGCTATTATTTCGGCAACCAGCACGGCTATAAACCCCGTTAAAAAAAGCTGTTTTTTCATCTGCGCTCTCCTTTCGGGCTGAACTTGTAACCGTCGCCCCAGACTGTGATAATATATTCTGGCTCGTTGGGGTTAGCTTCAATTGCTTCACGCAGCCTTCTTATATGCACGTTCAAGGTCCCGTCGCCCGTAAATTTGTCCTGCCAGACTTTTTCAAACAGTTCGCGCTTGGATATTACTTTGTCCGCGTTCTCGATAAGATAGCGCAAAAGTTTAAATTCAAGGGAAGTAAGTTTTACGGCGGAGCCGCCGGCGTATACCTGCTTGGTTTCAAAATCCACGGTCAGATACCCGTCTGAATACTTCTTTGCTTTATTTTTGCAAAAGCGTTTTAACACCGCCTTGACCTTAGCAAGCAGCACGCCCAGCGAATAGGGTTTTTGAACGTAATCGTCGCCGCCGATATTCAACGCCACAATTTTATCGTCATCGCTTGTGCGCGCCGAAATAAAGAGAATGGGGATATCCGTATCCGCCCTTAACTGCCTGCACAAATCGAAGCCGCTTCCGTCGCCGAGATTTATATCAAGCAAAATTAGTTCGGCGGAGTTTTCCTTAAAAAAGTTG